>NZ_JBHUZW010000025.1:0-42470 GCF_042667215.1 Cellulomonas sp. NPDC057328
CGTCCGTCCCGCCCTCACCCACGCACCTCGCACCACGACCTCGGACGGAAAGGAGTGCCGACATGGAAGCCCGTGCCGACACCCGCGGCGACAGCTGGCTCTCGGGTGTGCTCTCCGCCGTGACCTCCGTGGTCGTGCTGGCGGTGCTGACCCTCGCCGTGGCGCTCGCCGTCGTGCCGAAGGCCCTCGACGGCGCCGCGCTCACGGTCCTCACGGGCTCGATGGTGCCCACCTACGATCCCGGCGACGTGGTCGTCGTCCGCGGCGTCCAGGACGCCGCGGCCGAGGTCCAGGTCGGCGACGTCGTGACGTTCCAGCCGGTCTCCGACGACCCGAGCCTCATCACGCACCGCGTCGTGGACAAACTGCTCACCTCCGACGGCACCCTGTTCGTGACGCGCGGCGACGCGAACTCCGCGGACGACGAGCCGTTGGTACCGGGGCAGATCAAGGCGACGGCCGTCTACCACGTGCCCTGGGTGGGGCACCTGTCGCTGTGGCTGGGGCAGCGTCGCGGGCTCGTCGTGATGGCGGGCGCGCTCGCCCTGCTCGGCTACGCGGCCGTGATGGTCCTGCGCCCGGAGCGGCGCCGGACCGCGGCGCCGACCGACGCGCCGGCGGACGGTGCCCATGCACCCGTCGTGCCCGCCGGCGGGTCCGCGGAGGCAGCACGATGAAGGCGCGGCGCACCCTGTCCCTCGCCGCGGTGGCACTGACGGTCGCGGGGGCGACCGCAGGGATCACCTACGCGCTCTGGGGCACCGACGCGTCCAGCGCGGTCGCCGTCGTCCGCACCGGCGACCTGGATCTCGAACCGGTGGGCGGCCTCGTGGTGCGCGAGACCAGCGCGGACGTCACACCCACGCACGCGGTCGCGATGCGGTCGGACATGACGACGGTGAACCACCTCGCCACGCCGGGCGACTCGTTCGTCCTGCAGCAGCAGTTCCGCACCCGCCTCGAGGGCGACAACGTCCGAGCGCGGCTGAACGTGCGCTGGCAGGCCCCGCCGAGCCTCGTCCCCGCCGGTGGTGTGTCGGCGACGTACGTCGTCACGGCGCCCGACGGCGTCTCGTCCGCTCCCGTCGCGCTGGGCACGGCGGTGACGGTCCCGGCCGACGGCGGCTCCATCACGCCGGCCGACGTGCGCGCGTGGGGGACCGCCCCGTGGGTCCTCACGCTGACCCTGCGCTACACCGGCACGTCCGCCGTCGTCGTGCCGCCGTCGGGCGTGGCCACGGCGCCGATGACCGGTCTCGGCACGGTGGTCCTCGAGCTCGCGCAGGTGCGCGACGGGACCGCGCCGTGACGGCCCCGACCGCGGCGGCGCCCGCGCGCCGATGGGCCGGTGCCGTGCTGACCGCGCTCGTCGTCGTGGCCGCCGTCGTCGTGGGCCTCGGGACGGGCGGCACGCTGGCTCTGTGGCGCGACGAGTTCCGCGGCGCGGCGCGCGTCCCCGTGGGCGTCGCCGTCTTCGGCGTCGGCGCGCCTGCCGCCCCCGGCACGCTGAGCCAGTACGCGACGACGGACGGCCAGGCGCTCGCGCACACCTTCGGACCGGCGCAGGCCGCGGCGCTCTACAACGGCGGCGCGGGCGGCAGCGTGGCGATCCCCGTGCAGGTCGACGCGCTCTCCCAGGGCCACCGCGGGCTGTCCTACACGGTCGTGCCAACCATCTCGGGGGGTGTCTTCGGGGCGTCCACCTGGCGCCTCTACCGCGTCGCGTCCGCGGCCGCGTGCACCACCGCGACGAGCTCGACCGAGGCCAGCGCGTCGACACCCGTGCCGAGCGGCTACACGACGACGTCCACCCTCGTCTCCGAGTACTGGTGCCTCGTCGCGACGTACGCGCCGGTCGCCGGGACCAACGAGGAGCAGGCCGAGGTGACCGGGACGCCGGTCGTCCCGGAGAAGGAGGATCCTGCGGACGTCCAGGACGCCGAGTCCTGGAACGTGACGGGGTACGAGGAGCTCGACCCCGGCGCCGAGCCGTCACACTCCCTCACCTTCACCTTCCGCACCTTCCGTCCGGGGGAGACGCCGTGACCCGCCGGCGGCTCGCTGCGGCGGCGGCCGCGGCGGCGGTGCTCGCGGCCACGGCCGGTGGCGCACCCGCGATGGCCGCCACCGCCGACGACGCGCTCAGCACCGCGTGGGACGGGCCCACCGTCCACCTCCGGGCCGACGGCAGCGCGTACTCGACGAGCACGACGTCCTTCCTCGGCGCACCGGTCGCCGTTCCCGGCGACGTCGCGGGACGGACCCTGACGGTGCGCAACGACGGGCCCACCGACGCGACCCTGCGCGGCTGGGTCACCGACGTGCGGCTCCTCGACCCCGACGCCCCGGACCTGGACCCCCGGACGGGTGCGTCCCTCGGCGACTTCTACTCCGACCTCACGCTCGCCTGGCGCACGGCGTCGGACGACGGCTCCGCCTCGTTCCGTGCGCTCGCCGCGCAGGGGCGCACGCCCGTCGTGGAGGTCCCGCTCGCGCGGGGGGCGTCGACGCAGGTCACGATCGTGTCGGCCTTCCCCGTGGAGGCGACCTCGGGCAACGGGGCGGACGCCGCGCCGCGCGAGGCACGGTTCTCGGTGCTGCTCGAGCTCGCGGGCCGGCCGGGAGCCGGCCCGGGGGAGCCGACGGCCGCACCCACCGGCGACCCCGCCCCGACGCCCGGCGCCGCCGGTTCGGACGGCCGCGGGGGCTCCGCGACGGCGTCCGGCCCGGCCGGCAGCGGCGTGGCCGTGGCGACGGACCCGCTGGCCACGACCGGTGCGGAGGCCCTGCGCCTCGCGCTCGTCGCGGTGACGGCGGTCGGGCTCGGCGGGCTGCTGCTCGGCGCGGCGCGGCGGCGGCGCGAGGAGCGGTGACGCGGACGCCGTGACGGCGGACGCGGTACGGGTATCCTCGGGGACGCTCTGCGGCATCGCTGCCGCGGGCCGGCCGGGTACGGGGCCGTCATGGGTCCCGCCGTCGGACGTCCGTCCCGGGCACGTGCCGGGGTGACTGGACGTTCGGGGTAGTGTGGCGCGCGGTCTTCGCCGCGGCGCGGCGGCAACGGGTCGGTCTCGCCGGCCTCATTCCAGCAGGAGGACAGGTGCTCAGCGCATTCGCACGGGCGTTCCGGACGCCCGACCTGCGGCGCAAGCTGCTCTTCACCATCGGCATCATCGTGGTGTTCCGCATCGGTTCGTTCCTGCCGACGCCGGGTGTCAGCTACCCGAACGTCCAGGCGTGCATCGACCAGACGGCCGACGCCAACGACCTGCTCGGGCTGGTGAACCTGCTCAGCGGCGGTGCGCTGCTGCAGCTGTCGGTGTTCTCGCTCGGGATCATGCCGTACATCACCGCGAGCATCATCATCCAGCTGCTCCGCGTGGTGATCCCGAAGTTCGAGGAGCTGCACAAGGAGGGGCAGTCCGGCACCGCGAAGCTGACGCAGTACACGCGGTACCTGACCATCGGCCTCGCCGTCCTGCAGTCGACGACGATCATCACCTTCGCGCGCAGCGGCAACCTGTTCCCGGGCTGCTCGGTCGACGTCATCCCCGACGACTCGCCGCTGGTCCTGCTCATCATGGTCATCGCCATGACCGCCGGTACCGGCCTGGTCATGTGGCTCGGCGAGCTCATCACCGAGCGCGGCGTCGGCAACGGCATGTCGCTGCTCATCTTCGTCTCGATCGCGGCGACCTTCCCCGGCGCGATGTGGTCCATCGCGGGCGGCGCCGGCGGCGTCGGCAAGTTCATCGTCGTCATGGCGATCGTCGTGCTGGTCATCGGCCTGGTCGTGTTCGTCGAGCAGTCGCAGCGCCGCATCCCGGTGCAGTACGCCAAGCGGATGGTCGGCCGCCGCATGTACGGCGGCTCGAGCACCTACATCCCGATCAAGATCAACATGGCCGGCATCATCCCGGTGATCTTCGCGTCGTCGTTGCTGGCCATCCCCGCGCTCATCGCGCAGTTCGGCGACGCGACGGCCGGCTGGGTGCAGTGGATCAGCGTGTACATCGCGGACCCCGAGGCACCGCTCCACATCGCGATCTACATCCTGCTGATCATCTTCTTCTGCTACTTCTACACGGCGATCACGTTCAACCCGGACGAGGTCGCGGACAACATGAAGAAGTACGGCGGCTTCATCCCGGGCATCCGCGCCGGACGCCCGACGGCCGAGTATCTCGACTACGTCATCACGCGCATCACCGCACCGGGCTCGATCTACCTGGCGCTCGTCGCCCTGATTCCGACGATCGCGTTCATCGTCCTCGACGTCGGCTCGAACATCCCGTTCGGCGGCGCGTCGATCCTCATCGTGGTCGGCGTCGGCCTCGAGACGGTGAAGCAGATCGAGTCGCAGCTGCAGCAGCGTCACTACGAAGGGTTCCTCCGTTGAGCGCACGTCTCGTCCTGCTCGGCCCGCCCGGAGCGGGCAAGGGCACGCAGGCCGCCCGTCTCGCCGAGCAGCTCGGCGTGCCGGCCATCTCGACCGGTGACATCTTCCGCGCCAACATCAAGGGCGGCACGGAGCTGGGCCGCAAGGTCCAGGACATCACCGCGTCGGGCGCCCTCGTGCCGGACGAGCTGACGAACGAGCTGGTCCGCGACCGGCTCGCGCAGGCGGACGCCGTCGACGGGTTCCTCCTCGACGGGTACCCGCGGAACGTCGCGCAGGTCGCCGCGCTCGACGAGATGCTCGCCGCGGCGGGTGTCGGCATCGACGCGGCCGTCGAGCTGACGGTCGACCCGCAGGTCGTCGTCGACCGGCTGACCAGGCGCGCCGCGATCGAGGGGCGCGCCGACGACACCGAGGACGTCATCCGCCACCGGCTCGACGTCTACGCCGAGCAGACCGCGCCCATCGCGCAGGTGTACGCGGCGCGGGACCTGCTGGTGCAGGTCGACGGGCTCGGCGAGGTCGACGAGGTCACGCAGCGGCTGCTCGACGCGCTGCGGGCCGCGCAGTCCGCCTGACCCGCATGTTCGGCCGCGAGCGGATCGAGTACAAGACGCCCGAGCAGGTCGCCGTCATGCGGCGTGCCGGGCTTGTCGTCGCGGACGCGCTCGACGCCGTCCGTGCGCGCGTCGCGCCGGGCGTGACGACGGCCGACCTCGACGCCGTCGCGGAGGACGTCATCCACCGCGCGGGCGCGACCCCGTCGTTCCTCGGGTACCACGGGTACCCCGCCTCGCTGTGCGTGTCGGTCAACGAGGAGGTCGTGCACGGCATCCCCGGCGCGCGCGTGCTGCGGCCCGGCGACGTCGTGTCCGTCGACTGCGGGGCGGTCGTCGACGGGTGGCACGGCGACTCCGCCTTCTCGATCGTCGTCGGCGACGGCGACCCGCACGACCACGAGCTCGTCACCACCACCGAGGACGCCCTGTGGGCCGGCATCGCGGCGCTCGCGCGCGCCGACCGGCTCGGCGCGGTGGGGGAGGCCGTCGAAGGGGTGGTCGAGGCCGCGACGGCCGCCGGCCGCAACGGCGGCACGCCGTTCGGGATCGTCGAGGACTACGTCGGGCACGGCATCGGCACCGCCATGCACCAGCCGCCCGACGTGCCGAACTACCGCACGCGCGACCGCGGGGCGAAGGTCCGTCCCGGCCTCTGCGTCGCCGTCGAGCCGATGCTCGTGCGCGGTGCCGAGGCGAACCACACGCTCGCGGACGACTGGACGGTCGTCACCGACGACGGGTCCCGCGCCGCGCACTGGGAGCACACGGTGGCTGTCCTCGAGGACGGCATCGTGGTGCTCACCGCCCGCGACGGCGGAGCCGAGCGCCTCGGCGCGCTCGGCGTGCAGGTCGCGTCGCTCGGCTGACGGCCGCGGCGCGGCCCCGGGCCCGGACGGGGTCGGGCGCCCGCGACGGACGCGCGGCGGGTCGACCGCCGGCCGTCCTCCGGAGGCGTCACGATCGTGCGCCGGATGGCGTATAGTTGCCGGTTGGTTGTGTGCGCCGTCCGGACGGACGGGCCGCGCGCGCCGTCCACACTCTCGGCGAGAGGTCCGGCCAGGCCGGGCCTCGCGGCAGCGCGTGGTCACAGCACAGCACGAGAAGAACGACAGTTAGCGGAGGACATGGCCAAGAAGGACGGCGTCATCGAGATCGAGGGCAGCGTGATCGAGGCGCTCCCCAACGCGATGTTCCGCGTGGAGCTCGCGAACGGCCACAAGGTGCTCGCCCACATCTCGGGCAAGATGCGTCAGCACTACATCCGGATCCTCCCCGAGGACCGGGTGGTCGTCGAGCTCAGCCCGTACGACCTGTCCCGCGGGCGCATCGTCTACCGCTACAAGTAACCCACCCCATCGACACGCCGTCGGCCGAGCCCACCGGGCACCGCACGGCGGCGGAGGAACACGCGATGAAGGTCAAGCCGAGCGTCAAGAAGATCTGCGACAAGTGCAAGGTGATCCGCCGGCACGGTCGCGTCCAGGTCATCTGCGAGAACCTGCGCCACAAGCAGCGCCAGGGCTGAGCAGCCACCTGAACCACCCGGCCCGCTAGGGCCAGCAAGCGCACCGCCGCTCCGTGAGCGGGCCCTCGGGCCCCGCGCACGGCGAACCCCCGGCTCGGAGGCCGGGGCCCGCGAACCACACGCGGGAGGACGGTGCGGCAGACCTCCGAGGCACTACAGGAGCCACCAGGCATGGCACGTCTCATCGGTGTCGACCTCCCCCGCGAGAAGCGGGTCGAGATCGCGCTCACCTACATCTTCGGGGTCGGCCGCACGCGTGCGCAGCAGACCCTCGCCGCCACGGGCATCAGCCCGGACGCCCGGGTCAAGGACCTCGGCGACGCCGAGCTGGTCGCGCTGCGCGACTACCTCGAGGGCAACTACAAGCTCGAGGGTGACCTGCGCCGCGAGGTCGCCGCCGACATCCGCCGCAAGGTGGAGATCGGCAGCTACGAGGGCCTGCGTCACCGCCGCGGCCTCCCGGTGCGCGGTCAGCGCACCAAGACCAACGCGCGTACCCGCAAGGGCCCGAAGCGCACCGTCGCCGGCAAGAAGAAGGCCGGGCGCAAGTAAGGCGCCGGGCTGGTCGCGCCCGCCGCTGACCGCCCCGCCGTCGGCCCACCGACCCGCAGACCCCGAGAGAAGAAGAGATGCCTCCCAAGTCCCGCACCGCCGTGCGCAAGCCGCGCCGCAAGGAGAAGAAGAACGTCTCCCACGGCCAGGCGCACATCAAGAGCACGTTCAACAACACCATCGTGTCCATCACGGACCCGTCCGGCGCCGTGATCGCCTGGGCCTCCTCCGGCCAGGTCGGCTTCAAGGGCTCGCGCAAGTCGACCCCGTTCGCCGCGCAGCTCGCCGCCGAGGCCGCCGCGCGTCGTGCGCAGGAGCACGGCATGCGCAAGGTCGACGTCTTCGTCAAGGGCCCCGGCTCGGGCCGTGAGACGGCGATCCGCTCGCTGCAGGCGACCGGCCTCGAGGTCGGCTCGATCCAGGACGTGACGCCGCAGGCCCACAACGGCTGCCGTCCGCCGAAGCGCCGCCGCGTCTGACCCGTCGACGGCCGGGACGGTGCCCCTCGGGGCCGTCCCGGCCCTCGCACGTCCGCCCCGCCCTCGTCCCGCCCCGCGGTGACGACGGCGGGCGGCGGACGGCACGACCGGACCACGACCGTCGCCCAGGACGTGCGGACCGAGCCACGTCCCGGCCAGCAGTACCTGCGGAGCGTCATATGGCGGACGCCCGCGGAGAGGAAACCCCACCGTGCTCATCGCACAGCGTCCCACCCTGACCGAAGAGGTCATCTCGGAGCACCGCTCGCGGTTCTCCATCGAGCCGCTCGAGCCCGGCTTCGGCTACACCCTCGGCAACTCCCTGCGCCGCACCCTCCTGTCGTCCATCCCGGGCGCCGCCGTCACGTCCATCCGGATCGACGGCGTGCTGCACGAGTTCTCGACGATCCCGGGTGTCAAGGAGGACGTCACCGAGATCATCCTCAACATCAAGAACCTCGTCGTCTCCTCGGAGAACGACGAGCCCGTCGTGATGTACCTGCGCAAGCAGGGTGCGGGTGTCGTCACCGCCGCGGACATCGTCCCGCCGGCGGGCGTCGAGGTGCACAACCACGACCTGCACCTCGCCACGCTCAACGACAAGGGCAAGCTCGAGATCGAGCTGACGGTCGAGCGCGGCCGCGGCTACGTGTCGGCGAACCAGAACAAGTCGCTCGACGCGGAGATCGGCCGGATCCCGGTCGACTCGATCTACTCGCCGGTGCTCAAGGTGACCTACAAGGTCGAGGCGACCCGTGTCGAGCAGCGCACCGACTTCGACAAGCTCATCGTCGACGTCGAGACCAAGCCGGCGATCAGCCCGCGCGACGCGCTCGCGTCCGCCGGCAAGACGCTGGTCGAGCTGTTCGGCCTCGCCCGCGAGCTGAACGTCGAGGCCGAGGGCATCGAGATCGGCCCGTCGCCGACCGACGCGGCCCTGGCCGCCGACCTCGCGCTCCCGATCGAGGACCTGCAGCTGACGATCCGCTCGTACAACTGCCTCAAGCGCGAGGGCATCCACACCGTGGGTGAGCTCGTGGCACGGTCCGAGGCGGACCTGCTCGACATCCGCAACTTCGGTGCGAAGTCCATCACCGAGGTCAAGGAGAAGCTGGCCGAGCTGGGCCTCACGCTCAAGGACAGCCCGCTGGACTTCGACCCGACCGCGTCGGGCGCGTACTACGGGGACGACGAGACCGACTTCGTCGAGGACGAGCAGTACTGACGACCGTCGGCCCGGGCCCACGGTCCCGCGTCGCCCCTTTCTGATCCCAAGGAGTAGAGACCATGCCCACGCCCACCAAGGGTGCCCGGCTCGGTGGCAGCCCGGCGCACGAGCGGCTGATCCTCGCGAACCTCGCGACGGCGCTGTTCGAGCACAAGCGCATCACGACGACCGAGGCGAAGGCCAAGCGCCTGCGCCCGCTCGCGGAGCGGCTCATCACGTTCGCGAAGCGCGGCGACCTGCACGCGCGCCGTCGCGTGCTGACGGTCGTCCGTGACAAGGGCGTCGTGCACACGCTGTTCACGGAGATCGCGCCCGTCGTGGCCGACCGCCAGGGTGGCTACACGCGCATCACGAAGATCGGCGCCCGCAAGGGCGACAACGCGCCGATGGCCGTGATCGAGCTCGTGCTCGAGCCGCTCTCGCCCAAGCAGGCCGTCGTCAAGGAGGCCACGCAGGCCGCCAAGAAGGCCGCCCCGGTCGAGGAGGCCCCCGCCGAGGAGCCGACGACGGACGAGGCCGCCACGGACGAGGCGCCCGCCGACGCCCCGGCCGACGAGGAGACGCAGGCCGACAAGGCCTGACCTCCCGCAGCAGCACCCGAGGGCCCGGACACCGCACGGTGTCCGGGCCCTCGTGCGTGCGCCCTGCGCGCGTGGCCGGCGACCGCGGCCCGACGAACGGCTGCCGACGGACCACCGCCCGGCGGAGGCCTGTCCGGCCCGCTGCCGCCGCAGCCCTGCCCGACGCGCCCCGGCCTGCGCCGTCCCGCCGTCCCTGGGTAGCGTCGCCCCATGGCCGCCCGTCCGACGCCCGTCGTGCTCGTGCACGGCCTGCGCGCGTCCCGGACGATGTGGCGGGCCCAGGCCGAGGCGCTCGAGGCCGCGGGACGGACCACGCTCGCCGTCGACCTGCCGGGCCACGGGCGACGGCTGGGGGAGCGGTTCACGCGCGCGGGCGCGGTGGCGGCCGTGCGGGACGGCGTCGAGGCCGTCGGCGGTCGCGCGGTGGTCGTCGGCCTCTCGCTGGGCGGGTACACGGCGGTCGAGCACGCCGCGCGGCACCCCGAGCAGGTGGCCGGGCTGGTGGCCGCCGCGTGCTCGACGCGTCCGCACCGCCTCGCGCTGCGCGCGTGGGGCGCCGCGGCGTGGGGCTTCGCGCGGCTGCCCGACCGCGGTGCGGCGGTCAACCAGTGGCTCGTCGACCGCACCATGCCGCCCACCGCGGCGGCGGACGTGGGCGCGGGTGGGTTCGCGCTCGACGTCGTGACGGACACGCTGCGGGAGATGGCCGGCGCGACGCCGGTGGCGGACCTCGCGCGGGTGACGGCGCCGGTGTGGCTCGTCAACGGGCGCTGGGACCACTTCCGCGGCGAGGAGGCGCGCTTCCTCGCCGCGTGCCGTGACGGGCGGCTCGTCGTCGTGCCCGGTGCCACGCACCTCGTGAGCCTCGTGCAGCCCGTGCGGTTCACGCGCGTGCTCCTGGAGGCGCTGGAGGAGGTCGACGCGCGCGAGGCGGGTGCGGGGGCGGTCCGGCCGGGCGCGGTGCGGACGGGCGGCGTGCGGACGGGCGGCGTGCGGACGGGCGGCGTGCGGACGGGCGGCGTGCGGACGGGCGGCGTGCGGACGGCGGGACGTCCCGCCACCTGACCGCCGTCGGACGTCCTGCCGCCCTGCGGCCGCGTGCCCGGGCAGGGCGCCCTGGGCGGTGGCCTCAGGCCGGGTGGGAGGCCTGCCGCACCGCGACGGCGTCCGCGCGGTGCGCCTGCGCGAGCGTCTCGCGCCGTGCCGGCACGGCGGCCGTCGGTCCCGTGCGGACGGGCGCGGGTCCGGCCTGCGCCCGCCGGGCGGCCCGCAGGGGCGCGAGGACGGCCTCGGCGTCGACCGTGCGCAGGAGCGGGTCCGCGGTGCGGCGCGCGAGCGCGGTGTTCCACTGCGGCGGACCGACGAGGACGACGACCAGCCCCGCGGGGTCGTGCACGGCGTAGAAGGTGGCGTCGGAGGTCTCGACGACGGCCCGCACGGGTTCCGCGCCGGCCGTGTCGACGAGCGCGAGGGTCGTGGCGACGGCGCGCGCGGCGACGACCCGTTCGGCCGGGGCGTCGCCGTCCACCAGGACGACCCGGTCCACCGGGTCGAGGGCGATGACGTGCGCGACGTCCCCGACGGCCTCCTGCAGGCCGTCGAGGACGTCACGGAGCTGGTCGGTCATGGGTGCGCCGGCCCGGGGGCTCAGAGCTCGAGCTGGTCCTCGAGCGCCTTGAGCGCGCGGCGGGCGAGGGCCAGGTTGGACCGCCCGCGGTCGAGGACGAGGTACGAGAAGACGCCGGCGAGGTCCGGCCGCGACGACAGCCGGACGAGGTGGTACTGGCCGGAGAGCGTGATGAGGATGTCCTCGATCTGCTCGTCGAGACCGAGGCTGTCGATCGCGCGCAGCTTGGCGCGGATGACCTCGGTGTTCACGGCGGCGGCGAGCTCGAGGTCGAACGGCACGACGTTGCGCGTGGCGAGGGCCATGCCGCTGCCGAGGTCGACGAGGGCGATGGCGAGGGCGCCGTCGAGGTCGAGGACCTGCTGCAGGGCGGCGTCGGGCGTGGCCATGGTGGTGGCCCCTTCTTCTGGTGGAGGCGTCCGGGGGTCCCCCGGCGAGGGCGTGGGCGCGTTCCCAACCCGCGCCGTCGGCCATCGTGAGCGGGTGGTCCGCGGGCGGCAACAGGGCGTCCGGGGCTGTTCGCGCGGGTTGTCCGCATCCGCGCCGGGTTCGTCCCGGACCGTCCGGCCGCGTTTCACCCGCGCCGCCGGGCGGGTCACCCGAACGCCTGGAGGCGTGCCGCGGTGGTCACGCGGCTCCGTCACGGGCGTCGGCCGTGCCCGTGATCGGGCTGTCCGCGGGCGGCCGCCTCAGCCGGCGAGCGCCCAGGCCCGTACGCCGCCCACGATCCCGGCCTGGTTCGGCACGACGACGACGTCGTCACCGAGCCGCTCGAGCGTGGCCGCGGTGATGGCGCGCGCGTTGCCGCCGCCCAGGTAGAGCCGGTCCCAGTGGAAGACCGGCCGGAACCCCTCCACGACGCGGCGGACGCGCCGTGACCACAGCCCGTCGCCGAGCCGTGCCCGCTCGTGCTGCCCGACGTACGCGTCGTACGTGGTGCCCCAGCGCACGGGCGCGTGCGACAGCTCGAGGTGCGGCGCGATCCGTCCCCCGTCGAACAGCGCCGAGCCCAGCCCGGTGCCGAGCGTGAGGACGAGCTCCAGCCCCGTGCCGGAGACGACGCCCGCGCCGTGCACCTCGGCGTCGTTCAGCACCAGGGTGGGGACCCCGAGGCGGGCCTCGAGCAGCGCGCGCACGTCGCAGCCCTGCCAGGCGGCGACGAGCTCGGGCAGGACGGCGGTCCGCGGCCCGGACCGGGTCACGTAGTGCGGGGTCGCGACGACGACGCCGTGCCGGATCATCCCGGGCACCCCGACGGTCGCGCGCCCGGCGGGCGGCAGGTCCGCCGCGATGGCCGCGATCGTCTCGACGAGCCGCTCGGGCGGCAGCGGGTAGGGCGTGGGCACCCGGACGGCCGGGACGTGCAGCGTGCCGGCGGCGTCGAGCACCGACGCCTTGATGCCGCCGCCTCCGCAGTCGACGGCGAGCGTGTACGGGTCGGACGCGGGCGGCACGCCGACCACGGTAGCGCCGCGGCTAGCGTGGGCCCGTGCGCAGCGAGGACGAGGTCGGGACCGATGACGCGACGGCCGGGGCCCCGCCGGGCACGGCCGCGACCGCCGTGCCGGACCGCACCGACGTGCTGCGCCTGCGGCTCGACCTCGCGTACGACGGCACGGACTTCTCGGGGTGGGCCCGCCAGCCGGGGCTCCGCACCGTGCAGGGCACCCTCGAGGACGGCCTCGCGACGGTGCTGCGCACGGGCCCGCGCGGCGAGCCCGCGCCGCGCGTGACGGTCGCCGGCCGGACGGACGCGGGTGTGCACGCCCGCGGGCAGGTGGCGCACGTCGACGTCACCGCCGACGCGCTCGCGGCGGCGCGCGGCCGCTCGAACCGTGACGCCGTCGACGCGCTCACCTCCCGGCTCGGCGGCCTGCTGCCCGCCGACCTCGTGGTGCACCGCGTCACCCGCGCGCCGGACGGGTTCGACGCGCGGTTCGGCGCGCTGCGCCGCCGGTACGCCTACCGGGTCGTGGACGACGCGGCCGCGCGGGACCCGCTGCGCCGCGCGTGGGTGCTGTGGCACCGGCACCGGCTCGACGTCGCCGCGATGGACGAGGCCGCGCGGCGCCTCGTGGGGCGGCACGACTTCGCGGCGTACTGCAAGCCGCGCCCGGACGCCACGACGATCCGCACGCTGGAAGAGTTCACGTGGCGCCGGCCCGGGGACGGCCCGGACGCGGGGCTCGTCGTCGCCCACGTGCAGGCCGACGCGTTCTGCCACTCCATGGTCCGTGCGCTCGTCGGCGCGAGCCTGGCCGTGGGGGAGGGGCGCCGCGGCGTCGACTGGCCGCACGCGCTGCTCATGGGGCGCCGGCGCGAGGGCGGCGCGACGGTGGTCGCGCCGCACGGCCTCACGCTCGAGGAGGTCGCCTACCCGGCGGACGCGGAGCTCGCGGAGCGGGCCGGACGCACGCGCGCCCGGCGCGGGGCCCACGAGGTCGCGGGCGCGCCCGCGCCGGGCGGCTGCTGCGGCTGACCGGTCAGCGGCGGTCGTCTCAGATCCGGTCGTCGGGCGACGTCTCGTCGTCGCCGGTGACCTCGTCGTCGTCCGCCGTCGCGGGGGCGTCGGGGTACGCCTCCTCGTCGTCCTCCTCGAGGACGTGCACGGCGGCCTCCTCCGCGGTCGCGGCGCCGCCGGCGACGCCCGCGTCGACCGCGAACTCGCTCGTGCCGCCCGCGTCGACGGCGTCCGTGTCCTCGACGATCCGGCCGGCGCGGAGCTCGTCGCGGTCCGGCGGCGGGGGCGTGGTGGCCTCCCACACCTCGGGCTCCTCCTGGGCGACGCGCTGGTCGAGCGTCTCGCCGCGCGCCTCCTCCCAGTGCGTCTCGCCGAACCGGGTCGACGCCGGGCGATCGCGCTCCGGGGGGACGATCCACTCGTCGAGCAGGTCGCCGGTGCCGCGGTCGGACATCGAGTCCTCACCGGGCAGCTGGTTGCTGTCCCCCTCGGACCCGAGGGCGGGGTCGGTGCTGGTGGCAGGGGTGTCCTCGCTCATGCCACGACCCAAGCACCGCCCGGGGCACCTCGCCACAGCAGCGGCCGGGGATATCGGGTTGGGGCGCGGCGCCCCGCACGGGGACACTGCCCGCATGGGTCACCTCGAGGTCGCGGGCGTCGGCTGGACGCTCCCCGACGGCCGTCCGCTGCTGGACGACGTGTCGTTCCGGGTCGGCGAGGGGCACCGCACGGCGCTCGTCGGCCCCAACGGGGTCGGCAAGTCGACGCTGCTGCGGGTCGTCACGGGTGAGGTCGAGCCGCACGCGGGCGCCGTCGTGCGCAGCGGCGGGCTGGGCGTCATGCGCCAGGAGGTGGGGCGCATCGACGACGACCGGACGGTGCGCGACCTGCTGGCGTCGCTGGCGCCGCCGGCGGTGCGGGACGCGGCGGCGGAGCTGACGGCCGCGGAGCTGCTCATGATGGAGCGCGACGACGAGCCGACCCAGCTGCGGTACGCCCAGGCGCTCGCGGACTGGGCGGACGTCGGCGGGTACGACGCGGAGGCCGGCTGGGACCTGGTGACCGACGCCGTGCTGTCGCTGCCGTTCGAGCGTGCGCAGCACCGCGACGTGCGGACGCTGTCGGGCGGCGAGCAGAAGCGGCTCGTGCTCGAGGCGCTGCTGCGCGGGCCGGACGAGGTCCTCGTCCTCGACGAGCCCGACAACGCGCTCGACGTGCCGACCAAGCGCTGGCTCGAGGACCGCCTGGTCGCGTCGCCGAAGACGGTGCTGCTGGTCAGCCACGACCGGGAGACGCTCGCCCGCGTGGCGACCCACGTCGCGACGCTCGAGCCGACGGCGGTGGGTGCGCGGGCGTGGGTGCACGGCGGCGGCTTCGCGACCTACGCCCGGGCCCGGGAGGAGCGCCGCACGCGGCTGGAGGAGCTGGCGCGGCGCTGGGACGAGGAGCACGCGAAGCTGCGCGAGCTCGTCCTGACGCTGAAGACGAAGGCCGCCTTCAACGACGGGCTGGCCTCCCGGTACCAGGCGGCGCAGACGCGCCTGCGCAAGTTCGAGGAGGCGGGGCCGCCGGTGGTCGTCGCCCGGGACGAGCGCGTGCGGGTGCGCCTGACGGGCGGGCGGACCGCCAAGCGGGCGGTGGTCGCGCAGGGCCTCGAGCTGACGGGGCTCATGCGGCCGTTCGACCTCGAGGTCTGGTACGGCGAGCGGGTGGCCGTGCTGGGCTCGAACGGCTCGGGGAAGTCCCACTTCCTGCGGCTGCTCGCGGCCGGGGGCACCGACCCGGCGCCCGAGCACGCGCCCGCGGGCGACCTGCACCCGGCGCCCGTCGCGCACACGGGCACGGTCGTGCTCGGCTCGCGCGTGCGGCCCGGGTGGTTCGCGCAGAACCACGTGCACCCGGAGCTGGCGGGCCGCACCCTGCTGGACGTGCTGCACCGCGGCGACGGGCACCGGTCGGGCATGGGGCGGGAGGCCGCGAGCCGCGCGCTCGACCGGTACGGGCTCGTGGCGGCCGCCGAGCAGCGCTACGAGACGCTGTCCGGCGGCCAGCAGG
This sequence comes from Cellulomonas sp. NPDC057328, assembly GCF_042667215.1. NCBI lineage: Bacteria > Bacillati > Actinomycetota > Actinomycetes > Micrococcales > Cellulomonadaceae > Cellulomonas > Cellulomonas sp. NPDC057328. Next base: position 15,468 of record NZ_JBHUZW010000025.1, read on the forward strand.
CGCGCCTGCAGATCCTCCTGCTCGAGCTCGCGGGTGCGACGCTGCTGCTGCTCGACGAGCCGACGGACAACCTCGACCTGCAGTCCGCGGAGGCGCTCGAGGCGGGGCTGGCCGCGTTCGACGGGACGGTGCTGGCGGTGACGCACGACCGGTGGTTCACGCGCACGTTCGACCGGTTCCTGGTCTTCGGCGCGGACGGCGAGGTCGTCGAGACGCCCGAGCCGGTGTGGGACGTGGGACGGGTCGCACGGGCGCGCTGACGACGCCTTTTGCCCTGCGTCCCCCAGGCCGGTACTCTGGGTGGTCGTTGTGCGTCCCCTGTCGCGCACCGGTGGCTTCTCACCACTGCGTGCCGATGGCCGTCCTGGTGCGATCCCACTCGCCGGGCCGGGATGCTCCGACAGCCATCTCGGTCGGTCGCCCCTGCGCGCCCGGCCATGACACGCAACACGAGACAGAGGCCCACACCCGTGCGCACGTACACCCCGAAGCCCGGCGACGTCGAGCGGAACTGGTACGTCATCGACGCGTCCGACGTCGTCCTCGGCCGCCTGGCCACCCACGTGGCCACGCTGCTGCGCGGCAAGCACAAGCCGACGTTCGCGCCCCACGTCGACGGCGGCGACTTCGTCATCGTCGTGAACGCCGAGAAGATCGCCCTGACCGGCAACAAGCGCGAGACCAAGCTCGCCTACCGGCACTCCGGCTACCCGGGCGGCCTCCGTGCCACCCGCTACGCCGACCTCCTCGAGAAGCACCCCGAGCGTGCCATCGAGAAGGCCGTCCGCGGGATGCTGCCCCGTACGACCCTCGGTCGTCAGCAGCTGAGCAAGCTCAAGGTCTACGCCGGCCCCGAGCACCCGCACGCAGCCCAGCAGCCGAAGCCGTTCGAGCTGACCCAGGTGGCGCAGTAGGCCCCGGGCTGCTGCGGCAGTGACGAACACAGAACGCGAGGACATCGTGGCTCAGACCACCGTCGAGAACGACTACGAGGGCGACGAGACGCCCACCAGCTACACCTCGGAGAGCTCCGCTCCCGTCGGGCGCGGGCAGTCCCTGACCGCCCCCGGCCAGGCGCTCGGCCGCCGCAAGGAGGCCGTCGCGCGCGTCCGTCTCATCCCCGGCACCGGCCGGTGGACGATCAACGGCCGCCAGCTCGAGGAGTACTTCCCCAACAAGGTGCACCAGCAGCTGGTCAACAGCCCGCTGAAGGCCGTGGACGTCGAGGGTCGCTTCGACGTCGTCGCCCGCATCACCGGCGGCGGCGTCTCGGGCCAGGCCGGTGCCCTGCGCCTCGGCATCGCCCGTGCGCTCAACGCGATCGACGCGGAGCACAACCGCCCGGCGCTCAAGAAGGCCGGCTTCCTCACGCGTGACGCACGCGTGGTGGAGCGCAAGAAGGCCGGTCTGAAGAAGGCGCGCAAGGCGCCGCAGTACTCGAAGCGCTGATCCAGCGCTCGCTGCCGATGGCCCCGCGGGTCTGCCGACCTGCGGGGCCATCGGTGTGCTCGGGGGTCCCCGCCGGACGTGCGGCGCATGCGCGCCACGCCGCGCCGGGACCCGGAGGGACCACTGACGCCCGACGTACCGTGGACGCGGCCGACGGGCGGGACGAAGGAGTCGTGTGATGGGTCGACTGTTCGGCACGGACGGTGTCCGGGGCCTCGCGAACCGCGACGTGACGGCGGAGCTCGCGCTCGACGTCTCGGTCGCCGCGGCGCACGTGCTCGCGAGCCGTGGCGCGTTCGAGGGGCACCGTCCCCGCGCCGTGGTGGGACGCGACCCGCGCGCGTCCGGGGAGTTCCTCTCCGCGGCGGTGGCCGCGGGCCTCGCGTCCGCCGGCGTCGACGTCGACCTCGTGGGCGTGCTGCCCACGCCCGCGGTGGCGTTCCTGACCGGTGCGCGCGGCGTCGACCTCGGCGTCGTGCTGTCCGCGTCGCACAACCCGATGCCCGACAACGGCATCAAGTTCCTCGCGCGCGGCGGCCGCAAGCTCGAGGACGACGTGGAGGCGGCCATCGAGGCGCGCCTCGGCGACGACTGGGACCGCCCCGTGGGCGCCGACGTCGGCCGGATCCGCGTCGACGTGGGCCTGGCCGGCCAGCAGTACGTCGAGCACCTCGTCGGCACCATCGGCACGCGCCTCGACGGCCTGCGGATCGTCGCGGACTGCGCCAACGGCGCCGCCAGCGAGGTCGGCCCCGCCGCCCTGCGCGAGGCCGGCGCGGACGTCGTCGTCATCAACGCGTCCCCGGACGGCCGCAACATCAACGAGGAGGCCGGCTCCACGCACCCCGAGCCGCTGCAGGCCGCGGTCGTCGCCGCGCACGCGGACCTCGGCGTCGCGTTCGACGGCGACGCGGACCGGTGCCTCGCGGTCGACGCGCAGGGCAACCTCGTCGACGGCGACCAGATCATGGGCGTCCTCGCGATCGCGCTGCACGAGCAGGGCGCGCTGCCTCACGACACGCTCGTCACGACCGTCATGAGCAACCTCGGCCTGCGGCTCGCGATGCAGGCCGCCGGGATCGCGACCGTCGAGACGGCCGTCGGCGACCGGTACGTGCTCGAGGCGATGCGCCAGGGCGGCTACGGGCTGGGCGGCGAGCAGTCGGGCCACATCATCCTGGCGGAGCACGCCACCACCGGCGACGGCGTGCTGACCGCGCTGCAGCTGGCCGCGCGCGTCGCGTCGACCGGCCGCACGCTGCAGGAGCTCGCGGGCGTCGTCCGGCGCCTGCCGCAGACGCTCGTCAACGTGCCCGGCGTCGACCGCGCGCGCACGGACGACGGCCCGCTGCGCGACGCCGTGCAGGCCGCGGAGAAGGAGCTCGACGGCACGGGCCGCGTGCTCCTGCGCCCGTCCGGCACCGAGCCGCTCGTGCGGGTCATGGTCGAGGCCGGCACGCAGGAGGAGGCCGACCGCGTCGCGCACGAGCTCGCCGGCGTGGTGCGCGAGCGCCTGGCGCTGTGACGGACGCCGCCGCCCGCACGGCGCTGCGGACCCTGACGACGCAGCTGCTCGAGCGCGCCCGCGCCGCCGGGCCCGACGCCGTCGCGCCGATCGTGCAGGCGGGGCACCCGGCCCTGCGCACGCCGGCGCTGCCCTACGACGGGCAGCTCTCCGACGCCGAGCTCGGTGAGCTGGTCGCGCTCATGCACCGCACCATGCGGGCGGCGCCGGGTGTCGGCCTCGCCGCGCCGCAGATCGGCCTGCCGCTCGCGCTCGCCGTCGTCGAGGACCCGGGCGTGCCGGACCCCGACGTGGCGGCGGCGCGCGAGCGCACCCCCGTGGCGCCGCGCGTGCTGGTCAACCCGACGTACGCGCCCGTCGACGACGAGCGCGTCGCGTTCTACGAGGGCTGCCTGTCGGTGGTCGGCTACGTCGCGGTGGTCGCCCGGCCCCGCCGCGTGCGGCTCACGTGCCTGGACGAGCACGGCGCGGCCGTCGACGAGGTGCTCACCGGCTGGCCGGCGCGCATCGTGCAGCACGAGACGGACCACCTGCACGGCACGCTGTACCTGGACCGCGCCGAGACGCGATCGTTGGCGGCCACGGACGGCCTCGGCGCACACTGGGCGTCGGAGCCGGTCCCGCACGAGGCCGCGCGCACCCTCGGGTTCGCGCTGCCCCCGCACGCCGGCTGAGGTCCGGGCGCCCGTCCCGGTCCGTCCCGCCGGAGGTGCGCGTGCGACCGTTCCTGTTCCTCGGCGTGCGTCCCGAGGACGCCGCCGCCGACGACGAGTACGCCGCGATGCTGCGGTGCACGGGCCTGAGCGAGGCGACGCTGCGGCGCGTGCGGCTCGAGGCGGCGCCGCTGCCGGACGTCGACCTCGACGCGTGGTCGGGCATCGTCCTCGGCGGGGGACCGTTCTGCGTCAGCGACCCCGAGGACGCCAAGTCGCCCGTGCAGCGGCGCGTCGAGGCCGACCTCGCGCGGCTGCTCGACGCGGTCGTGCCCGCCGACGCGCCGTTCTTCGGCGCCTGCTACGGCATCGGCACCCTCGGGCGCCACCAGGGCGGGCTCGTGGACCGGAGCCACCCCGAGCCGGTCGGCGCGGTCACCGTCGAGCTGACCGCCGCCGGTCGTGCCGACCCGGTGCTCGGCTCCGCGCCGCCGACGTTCGGCGCGTTCGTCGGCCACAAGGAGTCGCTGACGGTGCCGCCGCCGCACGCGGTCGTGCTCGCGTCGTCGGCGGGCGCCCCGGTGCAGGCGTTCCGGGTCGGGCGGCACGTCTACGCGACGCAGTTCCACCCGGAGCTGGACGTCGCCGGGCTGACGACGCGCGTCGAGGCGTACCGGTACGACGGGTACTTCGCGCCGGAGGAGGCCGCGGACGTCGTGGCGGCGGCGCGGGCGAGCGGCGTGCAGGTCCCCGGGGTGCTGCGCGCGTTCGTCGACCGGTACGCGCGCCCCGACCTCCACCCGAGGAACGACACCGCGTCGCCGGGCGTTCACCCACGGACGGAGATCCGGGCGGCTCAGGGCTGAATCGGGGGGAAACCCCATGTCCTCGCCGTCGCGCGGGCCCTAGCGTGGGTCGTGCCGACCTCACCGAGGGGTGGGGGACGAGGGGAGCGGGACGTGGAGCAGTGGACGCTGGAGCTGGCGGGCTCGCCGTGGATCTTCCCGGTCCTCTACGCCTTCGCGACCATCGACGGGTTCTTCCCGCCGATCCCGAGCGAGTCGGTCGTCATCGCGCTGACGTCGCTGTCCGTGTCCACCGGCCGCCCGCTGCTGTGGCTCGTGGTCGTCGTGGCCGCGCTCGGCGCGTTCACGGGTGACCAGATCGCCTACCAGATCGGCCGGCACGTGCGGATCCGCGAGCTGCGGTGGTTCCGCGGCCGGCGCGGGCAGGCCGTGCTCGACTGGGCGGAGCGGGCGCTCGCCACCCGTGGCGCCGCGTTCGTCATCGCCGCCCGCTACATCCCCATCGGCCGCGTGGCCGTCAACATGACGGCGGGCGCCCTCGGGTTCCGCCGCTCGCGCTTCGTGCTGCTCACCGGCATCGCCGCGGTGACCTGGGCGCTGTACTCGACGGCGATCGGCGTCGGCGCCGGCCACGTGCTCGGGCACGACAACCCGGTGCTGGGCGTCGTCGTCGGGGTGGTCGGCGGGCTCGTGATCGGCCTGGTCGTCGACTGGGTGCTCCGGCGGGTGACCGGGCTGTCCGCGCACCACGCCGAGCGCCGGGCGGGGGGGTCCGTGACGCGCGTCCAGCGGGACGCGCTGCCCGCCGACGACGAGGAGGGTGTCACGGCGGCCCCCGTCGTCCGCGGCTCCTCGGCGGCCTGACCGCCGGTCAGCGGCCCTCACCGTCAGTCGAGGTCACGATGACCTCACGATCGGGTGCCCTGTGACAACGATCCGGTATCGGCCGACCGGGTGACGTCCGCACCGTCCTAGGCTCACCCTCGGGACGACTCCGGCGTCGTCCCTCCCCGCCCACGCGAGGCCCCCGGACCACGGGGGTCCCCCGTCGTGCGCCCGGGGACGGAGCGGCACAGGGTGGACGGATGCGCAGGGGGCGGAGGACGACGTGGGCGCTGCTCACGGCCGTCGTCGTGCTGCCCGCCGCCGCCGCGTGCGCGCCGGGCGGCGGACCCGCGGGGGCGGCCGCGTCCGCGTCGCGGACGGCGCAGGTCCGCGCGGAGGCCAGCTGCCTCGTCCCCGAGGTGCTCCGTGCGCTCGCGCTCGAGCCGCTCCCGGTGCCGACGGCGTCGCCCGCACCGCCCGTCGACCGGGGGACGCCCCCCGACGGGTTCGTCGCCGACACGGTGCTCGTGTGCGGGCGCGGCGAGCCGCTGCGCGACAGCGCCGGCACGTGGCACTCCGTGACGTCGACCCGGCTCGAGGGCGACCTGACGGAGCTGCTGCGGCTCGTGGAGCGCCGCGCCACCCCGGAGCCGTGCGCGTCCGGCCCCGCGCCGCAGGTGTGGCTCGTCGACGCGCTCGACGACGCCGTGCTGCTGCCCGAGGGGCTCGCGTGCGCCGGCGACGGCGACGCCGTGGGCGGCGCGCTGGCGGAGCTCGACGTCGTGCGGCGCACGGAGGAGCCCGTGGTCCTCGCGGTCCCGGCCGACGCGGGCGCGCTCGGCCCGGGCGCACCCGGGGCGCGCGCCGCGGCGCCGTGACCCCGCCGGTTCCCTGACCTGACCGGCGCCCTTGACCCCGTCGGCTCCCGCACCCCGCCGGCGCCCTGACCTCGCCGGCTCCCGGATCCTGCGGCGCCCCGGCCCGTCCGGCGTCAGAGCTTGCGCAGGCGCACCCGCTGCACGGCGTGGTCGGGGCCCTTGGTGAGGACGAGCGTCGCGCGCGACCGCGTCGGCAGGATGTTCCGCTCGAGGTTCGGCGCGTTGATCGAGCCCCAGATCTCCTCGGCGCGCGCGACGGCCTGCGCGTCCGTCAGCGACGCGTACCGGTGGAAGTACGACTCCGGCCGCGCGAACGCCGTCGCCCGCAGCGACAGGAACCGGTCGACGTACCACTGCTTCACGTCCGACGTGCGGGCGTCGACGTAGATCGAGAAGTCGAAGAAGTCGCTCAGCGCGAGGTTCGACGCACCCTCCGCGGTCGGCCGTGCCGGCTGCAGCACGTTCAGCCCCTCGACGATGAGCACGTCTGGCTGGCGCACCACGACCTCCGCGCCCGGGACGATGTCGTACGTCAGGTGGTCGTACACGGGCACCGTCACCTCGGGCCGGCCCGCCTTCACCTTCGACACGAACCGCAGCAGCGCGCGCCGGTCGTACGACTCGGGGAAGCCCTTGCGCTGCAGCAGCCCGCGCCGCTCGAGCTCGGCGTTCGGGTGCAGGAAGCCGTCGGTGGTGACGAGCTCGACGCGCGGCGTCGCCGGCCAGCGGGCGATCAGCTCGCGCAGCAGCCGCGCCGTCGTCGACTTGCCGACCGCGACCGACCCCGCCACGCCGATGACGTACGGCGTGCGGCCGACGTCCTCGCGCAGGAACGTGCTCGTCGCCCGGTGCAGGCCGCGGGTGCCCTGGATGTACAGGTCGAGCAGCCGGGACAGCGGCCGGTAGATCGCGTCCACCTCGGCCAGGTCGATCGGGTCGCCGAGCCCGCGCAGGCGCGCGACGTCGGCGTCGGTGAGGGGCAGCGGGGTCGACGCGGACAGGCGGGTCCACGCCTCGCGGTCCAGGTCGACGTACGGGGTGGCGGGCACCACGGTGGGAGGCGACGTCGGCACCCGTCGATTGTGGCGCACCGCCGGACCGCCGCCCGCCGGGGCGCGTCCCGCGCCCGGCGTGACGGGCGGCACGCACCCGTCCGGACCGCCGACGACCGCCCTGTCGTTAGGATCGTCGCCATGTGCGGGATCGTCGGGTACGTCGGGAGTCAGCAGCCGAGCGGTCGACCCCTGGAGGTCGTCCTCGAAGGGCTGCGGAGGCTGGAGTACCGGGGGTACGACTCCGCCGGTGTCGCGCTCGTGTCGCCGGGGGCGTCGCTCGCCACCGCGAAGAAGGCGGGCAAGCTCGCCAACCTCGTGGAGGAGATCGACACCCACCCGATGCCCGCGGCCACCGCGGCGATCGGCCACACGCGCTGGGCGACGCACGGCGCGCCCAACGACGTGAACGCGCACCCGCACGTGTCCGGCGGCGTCGCCGTCATCCACAACGGCATCGTCGAGAACTTCGCGACGCTCAAGGCCGAGCTCGAGGCCGCGGGCGTCGCGTTCACGTCGGAGACCGACACCGAGGTCGTCGCGCACCTCGTCGCGCGGCAGTACGCGCAGACGCCCGACCTCACCCTCGCGCTCCGCACCGTCGCGCAGCGGCTGCACGGCACGTTCACCCTCCTCGCCGTGCACCAGGACGACCCGACGACGGTCGTCGGCGCGCGGCACGACTCCCCGCTGGTCGTCGGCCTCGGCGACGGCGAGAACTTCCTCGGCTCGGACGTCAGCGCGTTCATCGCGTCCACGCGCGACGCCCTCGAGCTCGGCCAGGACCAGGTCGTCACCATCACGCCGACCGAGGTCACTGTCACCGACTTCGCCGGCACGCCCGTCGAGGCCCGCCGGTTCACGGTCGACTGGGACGCCAAGGCCGCCGAGAAGGGCGGCTTCCGCTCCTTCATGGACAAGGAGATCCACGACCAGCCGCAGGCGGTCGCGGACACGCTGCTGGGCCGCACCGACACGACCGGCCGGCTCGTGCTCGACGAGATGCGCATCGACGAGTCGGTGCTGCGCGCCGTCGACAAGATCGTCGTCGTCGCGTGCGGCACGGCCGCCTACGCCGGGCACGTCGCCAAGTACGCCATCGAGCACTGGTGCCGCATCCCCGTCGAGGTCGAGCTCGCGCACGAGTTCCGCTACCGCGACCCCGTCGTCGACGAGCGCACCCTCGTCGTCGCCGTCTCGCAGTCCGGCGAGACGATGGACACGCTCATGGCGGTCCGGCACGCGAAGGAGCAGGGCGCGACGACCCTCGCGATCGTCAACACGCACGGCTCGACGATCCCCCGCGAGTCCGACGCGGCGCTGTACACGCACGCCGGCCCCGAGATCGCGGTCGCCTCCACGAAGGCGTTCCTGTCCCAGATCACCGCCGCCTACCTGCTGGGCCTGTACCTGGCGCAGCTGCGCGGCAACAAGTACGCGGACGAGGTCGCGCAGGTGCTCGACGAGCTGCGCGCGATCCCCGACAAGATCCAGCAGGTCCTCGACCGGGCCGGCCGCGTGCGCGAGATCGCGCGCTGGATGGCCGACACGCAGTCGGTGCTGTTCCTGGGTCGGCACGTCGGCTACCCCGTCGCGATGGAGGGTGCGCTCAAGCTCAAGGAGCTCGCGTACATCCACGCCGAGGGCTTCGCCGCGGGCGAGCTCAAGCACGGCCCGATCGCGCTCATCGAGCCCGGGCAGCCGGTGTTCGTGGTGGTGCCGTCGCCGCGCGGGCGCGACTCGCTGCACTCGAAGATCGTCTCCAACATCCAGGAGATCCGGGCGCGCGGCGCCCGCACGCTCGTGATCGCGGAGGAGGGCGACGAGGCGGTCCGCCCGTACGCCGACGAGGTCTTCACGGTCCCGCAGACGTCCAGCCTGCTCGCGCCGCTGCTCGCGGTCGTCCCGCTGCAGATCTTCGCGTGCGAGCTCGCGACGGCCAAGGGCCTCGACGTGGACCAGCCCCGCAACCTGGCCAAGTCCGTCACGGTCGAGTGAGCGCGCGGGGGCGGGGCGTCACCGTCGCGGGCCGCCGCGCCGGCGTCCGTCCGGCCCGCCGCGCGGGCGGCCGCGCGTGATCGTCGGCGTCGGCATCGACGTCGTGGACGTCGCACGGTTCCTCGCGACGATCGAGCGCGTGCCCGGGCTGCGCACACGCCTGTTCACGCCCGACGAGCGGGACCTGCCGCCCGCGTCCCTCGCCGCGCGGTTCGCCGCGAAGGAGGCGATCGCGAAGGCCCTCGGCGCGCCGCCGGGGATGAGCTGGCAGGACGCGACCGTGCGCCGGGTCGCGGGCGCGCAGCCGGTCGTGGAGATCACCGGGACCGTGCGGGCCCGCGCCGACGAGCTCGGCGTCGACCGGTTCCACCTGTCGATCTCCCACGACGCGGGCATCGCCTCGGCCGTCGTCGTCGCCGAACGCGACGCCTGACCCGCACGCGCTGCCCCGAGCGTCGCCCTGGGCGGTCGGGTCGGGGACCCTCGGACCGGCCACTTCGCCGGTGCGACGCCGACCTCGTCGGCCGGAAGCGGCGACCTCGGCACCGCACCGGCGACCTCGGCGAGTGGTCGGCCCGCGGTGTCGGCGTGCAGGTGTCGCACCGCATCGACCTCGTCAGATGTGCGCCGACCTCGTCTCGGGTCCCTGACGAGGTCGGCGTACGTGTGACGAGGTGGACGCCTCCTGCGCCGAGCTCGCCGGTGCGACGTCGAGGTCGCCGGTCGGGACCGGCGATCTCGGTACCGAACCGGCGACCTCGGCATCGGAGCGGCGATCGGGACCGGACCGGCGGTGTCGGCACCGGAGCGGCGGCCTCGGCCTGGCGAGGGCCGGTCGGGGGACGAGGTGGAGCGCCGGGGAGGGACGGCCCTGACGCACGACGCCCCGGTGCTCGTCCGTGGGACGAGCACCGGGGCGTCGGGCGGTCGGGTCAGCGCAGGTGCGGCACGACCTCGTTCGTGAAGAGCTCGATGCCCGAGCGGTCGTACGCCGCCTCGGCGAAGTACGTGATCGCGTACGTCATGCCGAGGCCCTCGAGCTCGCGGAGCTTCTCGACGATCTGCTCCGGCGTGCCGACGAGCGGCCCGCGGGGCCACTGCGCGAACTCGCGGTCGGCGCTGTCCGGCACCGTCTGCCGCAGGTGCTCGTGGACCCACTCCAGGCGGTCGTCGACCTCGGCCTGCGTGCGGCCGATGACGACGTTGTAGTTGGCGGAGCGCGTGATCTCGTCGAACGGGCGGCCGACGGCCTCGCAGTGCCCGCGCAGGATCTCCGACTTGTGCGCGAAGCCCTCGGGCGTGCCGTCGAAGTTCGTGTACGCGGCGTGCTGCGCGGCGATGCGCAGCGTCTTCTTCTCGCCACCGCCGGCGATCCACAGCGGCGGGCCGCCGGCCTGCAGCGGCAGCGGCGACAGCTGCGCGCCGTCCACCTGGTAGTGCTTCCCGTCGAGCGTCGCGACGCCGTCGGTCCACAGCTGCTGGAAGATCTGCACGCCCTCGTCGAGCATCGCGATGCGCTCGCCGGCCGTGGGGAAGCCGTAGCCGTACGCCTTCCACTCGTGCTCGTACCAGCCGGCGCCGATGCCCATCTCGACGCGGCCGCCCGACACGTGGTCCGCGGTCGTCGCGACCTTGGCGAGGTAGGCGGGGTTGCGGTAGCCCATGCACGTGCACATCTGGCCGAGGCGCACGCGGTCCGTCACGGCGCCGAAGGCCGTGATGAGGCTCCACGCCTCGTGCGTCGCCTCGCCGTTGGGCTCGGGCACGGCGTGGAAGTGGTCGTAGACCCAGATCGACTCGTAGGCGTCACCGGCGTCGGCCCACTGCGCGAGCCCGCGCATGACGGGCCAGTGCTGCTGGGGTTCGATGCCGGCGAGGTCCTGCCGCCAGCCCTGGGGGATGAAGAGTCCGAAGCGCATGCGTCGCACGCTATACCGCGCCAGGGCGCGGGCCCGGCCGGGGCGACGATCCGGACGCGGGCCGCCGCTCGCACGGTCCCCGGCCGCGCGCCAGGATGGTCGGGTGCTGCTCGCCCACGACCCCGACGACGTCCGCGCGGCCGAGGAGCCGCTGCTCGCGGCCGGAGCGCCGCTCATGGACCGGGCCGCGTTCGCGCTCGCGGTGCGGACGGCGCACGTGCTGCGGGCCGCGCGGGGGCGGGTCGCCGGGGCGCACGTCGTGCTGCTCGTCGGCGCCGGCAACAACGGCGGCGACGCCCTGCACGCCGGCGCGCGGCTGGCGCGCCGGGGCGTGCGCGTCACGGCGCTGCTGGCCGCGCCACGGGTGCACGCGGGCGGTCTCGCGGCTCTGGAGGCGGCGCACGGGCGCGTGGTGCGCGTCGACGACCCCGCCCCGGCCGACGCCGTGCCGGCTGACGCCGCGCCCGACGCCGCCGCGCCCGACGACGTCGTACCCGAGCGTGCGTCGGGCGAGCCCCCGGTCCCGCCCGACGTCACCGCGCTGCTCGCGTCGGCGGACGTGGTGCTGGACGGGCTGCTCGGCATCGGGGCGCGCGGCGGCGGCGTGCGCGGGGTCGGGGGCGCGCTCGTGGCGGCGCTCGCGGACGTGCGGTCCGCGGCGGGCCGGCCGCTCGTCGTGGCCGTGGACGTGCCGTCGGGCATCGGCGTCGCGGACGGCACCGCCGCGGGCGCCGTCGTGCACGCCGACCTCACCGTGACGTTCGGCGCGGCCAAGCCCGGCCTGCTGCTGCCACCCGCGGCGGCCACCGCGGGTGCGGTCGAGACCGTGGACATCGGGCTCACCCTGCCCGCGCGTCCCGCGGTCGCGCGGCTGGAGACCTCCGACGCGGCCGACCTGTGGCCCGTGCCGGGCGGGACCGCGCAGAAGTACTCGCGCGGCGTGCTCGGCGTCGTGGCGGGGTCGGCGGCGTACCCCGGTGCGGCGGTGCTGTCCGTGTCCGGCGCGCTGGGCGCGGGCGTCGGCATGGTGCGGTACGTCGGCGACGCGGGGCCGCAGGTGCTCACGGCGCACCCCGAGGTCGTCGTGGGGGAGGGACGCGTGCAGGCGTGGGTGCTGGGCTCCGGCGTCGCGCCCGACGACGACGCGCAGCGCGACCGCGTCCGCACGGCCCTCGCGCACGCGGTGGAGCACGGCGAGCCCGCCGTCGTCGACGCGGGCGCGCTCGACCTGCTGCCGGAGCGCGTGCCCCCGCACGTCGTGCTGACGCCGCACGCCGGGGAGCTCGCGACGCTGCTGCGCGCACGGGGCGACGACGTCGACCGCACCGACGTCGAGGCGGCGCCGCTCGCGCACGCCCGCCGCGCGCACGAGCTCACCGGCGCGACCGTCCTGCTCAAGGGCGGCGTCACCGTCGTCGTCGGGCCGCACGGCACCGTGTACGCGCAGGCCGACGCGCCCGCGTGGCTCGCGACCGCGGGGGCCGGCGACGTGCTCGGCGGCGTCCTGGGCGCCGCGCTCGCGGGTCGCGCGGCCGACGTCCCGGCCGACCCGACGCTGCCGGCGGCGCTCGCGGCCCTCGCCGCGCTCGTGCACGGGCGCGCCGCCCACGAGGCGAACCCGGGCGGCCCCGTCGCGGCGTCCGACGTGGCCCGGGCCGTGCCGGCGGTCGTGCGCGCGCTGGTGGACGCGTGACGGACGCGACCCCGCTGCACCCGGCGCTCGTCGCCCGGGTCGACGCGCTGCTCGCCCGCGGCGGACGCCGGCTGCTCGGGCTCGCCGGTCCGCCCGGCGCGGGGAAGTCGACGCTGTCCGCGCAGGTCGCCGCGGTCTACGCGGACCGGTGCGTCGTCGTCCCGATGGACGGCTTCCACCTCGCGCAGACCACGCTCGAGCGCCTCGGCCGGTCGGACCGCAAGGGGGCGCCCGACACGTTCGACGCCGACGGCTGGGTCGCCCTGCTGCGGCGGCTGCGCGCACCCGAGCCCGGTCGCACCGTGTGGGCGCCGGAGTACCGGCGCGACCTGCGGCACGGCGTCACCGGTGCCGTCGCGGTGCCGGCGGACGTGCCGCTCGTCGTCGTCGAGGGCAACTACCTGCTGCTCGACGCGCACGGCTTCGGGCCGGTGGCCGCCCTCCTCGACGAGTCGTGGTTCCTCGCGCCGGACCACGACGAGCGCCTGCGCCGCCTCGTCGCGCGGCACGAGCGGTTCGGCAAGTCGCCGGAGGCGGCGCGCGCGTGGTCGACCGGGCCAGACGAGGCGAACGCGCGGCTGGTCGCCGACGGCGCCGCCCGTGCCGACCTCGTCGTGCCGCCCGAGCTGCTGGGATGAGGGTCACCGGTGCCGCGGTACGCCGGCCCGCCCGCGCCGCGGTGAGAGACTGGGGCCCGTGAACGACTTCCCGGCACGCGTGGTCGTCGACCTCGGCGCGGTGCGCGGCAACGTCCGCTCGCTCGCCGCGCACGCCCCCACCGCGCAGGTCATGGCCGTGGTCAAGGCGGACGCCTACGGGCACGGGCTCGTGCCCGTCGCGCTCGCCGCGCTCGAGGGCGGCGCCACCTGGCTCGGCACCGCGCAGGTCACCGAGGCGCTGCACCTGCGCCGCGCCGGGGTCACCGGCGCGCGCGTGCTGGCCTGGCTGTACGCACCGGGCGCGCCGCTGCGCGAGGCCGTCGAGGCGGACGTCGACCTGGGCGTCGCGGCGCCGTGGGCGCTGGACGAGGTCGCGGCCGCGGCGCGCGCCGCCGGGCGCACCGCCCGCGTGCACCTCAAGGTCGACACGGGGCTGAGCCGCAACGGACTCGTCCCGGGGCAGCTGCCTGACGTGCTCGCCGCGGCGCGGGCGCTCGAGGCGGAGGGCGTCGTCGACGTCGTCGGCGTGTTCTCGCACCTCGCGCTCGCGGACGAGCCGGGCCACCCGACGGTGCGGGCGCAGGCCGACGCGTTCGCGCAGGCCGTCGGTGCCGTCGAGCGCGCCGGGGTGCGGCTCGAGGTCCGGCACCTCGCCAACGCCGCCGCGACCCTCACCGACCCCGCGCTGCACTGGGACCTCGTGCGCCCGGGCATCGCCGTCTACGGCCTGTCGCCCGTGCCGCAGGTGGCCGGGCCCGACGCGTACGGCCTGGTGCCGGCGATGACCTTCGAGGCCGAGCTCGCGACGGTCAAGCCGGTCCCCGCCGGCGCGGGCGTGTCGTACGGGCACCGGTACGTCGTCCCGCGGGACACCGTGCTCGGCGTCGTGCCGGTGGGCTACGGCGACGGCGTGCCGCGCCACGCGTCGGGCACGCAGGACCGGCCCGGCGGCCCGCTGCAGGTCGGCGGCCGGCGGCTCGGCGTCGCGGGACGCGTCTGCATGGACCAGGTCGTCGTCGACCTCGGCCCCGGCGCGCACGACGCCGCCGGGGACCGCGTCGTCCTGTTCGGGCCGGGCACGGGCGGCGAGCCGACCGCGCAGGACTGGGCCGACGCGGCGGGCACGATCTCCTACGAGATCGTCACGCGCGTCGGCGGTCGCGTGCCGCGCACCTACGTCGAGAGCGACCGGCCGGCCGGGGACGACCTCGGCGCCGTCGCGCACGCCGCCCACCCGCCCGCCGCCGTCCCCGGAGGAGTCGCGTGACCACCGCGCCCGACCACGTCGTCCGCCTGCCCGACGCCGCCACGACCCGTGCCTGGGGGCGCGCGCTCGCGGGCGTGCTGCGCGCCGGCGACCTCGTCGTGCTCTCCGGCGACCTCGGCGCCGGCAAGACGACGCTCACCCAGGGGCTCGGTGCGGGGCTGCACGTGCGCGGGCAGGTCGCGTCGCCGACGTTCGTCATCGCGCGCGAGCACCCGCCGCTGCCGCGCCCGGACGGGTCGCGCGGGCCCGCGCTCGTGCACGTGGACGCGTACCGGTTGGGCTCGTTCGACGAGGTGGAGGCGCTCGACCTCGACGCGAGCCTCGACGAGGCCGTCACCGTGGTCGAGTGGGGCGAGGGCTGGGTCGAGCCGCTCGCCGAGGACCGGCTGGAGGTGCGCCTGGAGCGGCCGCACGGCGGGCTCGGTGCGGACGACGACGTGCAGGACGCGGCGGCGGGCGAGCGCGTGCTCACCGTGCACGCCGTGGGGGAGCGCTGGCGCGGGGTCGCGCTGCCGGGCGCGCCGGTGACGACGGAGGAGGACGCGTGACCTGGTTGGGCATCGACACGTCGGGGGAGGTCGCGGTCGCGCTCGTGCGGCCCGACGGGACCGGGGAAGCGCTCTCGGAGGACACACCGCGCCGCCACGTCGAGCAGCTCGCCCCGTTCGTCCGCGAGCTGCTGGAGCGCCAGGGTGTCGGCCCGGGGGACCTGGAGGCGGTCGTCGTCGGCACGGGACCGGCGCCGTTCACGGGCCTGCGGGTCGGGCTGGTGACCGCGCGCGTCCTCGGGCTCGCGCTCGGGGTGCCCGTGCTCGGCGTGCCGAGCCTGGACGCGCTCGCGGCGGCTGCGGCGCAGCGGCGGCTCGACGAGGGCACCCCGGTGCTCGTCGTCACGGACGCGCGCCGCCGCGAGGTCTACTGGGCGCGCTACGAGGTGCGCGGCGGGACGGCCGTGCCGGTCGGCGGTCCGGACGTCGCGGCGCCCGGGGACGTGCCGCGCGCGGACGGCGAGGTCGTGCTCGGCGCGGGCCGGGACCTGTATCCCGACGTGTTCGGCGCCCCGGACGCGCGGTCCGCGCCGGAGATGCCGTGGGAACGCGCACCGAGCCCGTTCCACCTCGTCCGTCTCGCGCAGCAGCGGGCGGCGGCCGGGCAGGACCTGCCGGCCGAGCCGCTCTACCTGCGCCGCCCTGACGCGCAGCCCCCGACGGCGCGCAAGCGGGTCCTGACGTGACGGAGGCCGTGCCGGAGGCGGCGGCGGGCGGCGCCGTCACGGTGCGGCCTCTCACCGTCGACGACCTGCCCGACCTCGTCCGCCTGGAGGGCGAGCTGTTCGGGGCGGGGGCATGGTCCCGCGAGTCGCTGCGCGAGGAGCTCCGGGGGCCCGGGCGCACGTACGTCGGCGCCGTGCTGCCCGACGGCCGGCTCGTCGGGTACGCGGGCACGTGGTTCGACGGGTACGACGTCCAGGTCATGACGGTCGGCACGGACGCCGCCCACCAGGGCCGCGGCATCGCCCGGACGATGCTCGTCCACCTGCTCGACGCCGCCCGCGCGACCGGCGCGGAGGCGGCGCTCCTCGAGGTCCGGGTCGACAACGACCCGGCGATCCACCTGTACGAGAGCCTGGGCTTCACGCGGCTCGGCCGGCGCCGCGGGTACTACCAGCCCGAGAACGCCGACGCCTGGACGATGCGCCGGGACCTGCGCGCGCCCTGAGCCGCGGCGCTGCCGCACCCGACGAGGAGGACGCGATGACCGACGCCCCGACCCCCGCCCGCACGCCGGACGACGCGGACGCGCTGCGCCGCGCCGTCCTCGTCGACGTCGACGAGCTGGCCGCGCTGCTGGCCGACGACGACCCGCCCGCGGTCCTCGACGTGCGGTGGGCGCTGGGCCGCACCGACGGGCGCGAGCAGCACCTCGCGGCGCACGTGCCCGGCGCGGTCTACGTCGACCTCGACACCGAGCTCGCCGCGCCGCCGAGCCCCGCGGCCGGCCGGCACCCGCTGCCGGCGGTGGCCGACCTCGAGCAGGCGGCGCGGCGGTGGGGACTCCGCGAGGGGCAGGCCGTGGTGGCGTACGACGCTGTCGGCGGCACGTCGGCGGCCCGCGCGTGGTGGCTGCTGCGGTGGGCGGGCGTGCGCGACGTCCGCATTCTCGACGGTGGGCTGGCGGCGTGGGCCGCGGCCGGGCACGCGGTGGAGGCGGGGGACGTCGTGCCGGAGCCGGGCGACGTCGTGCTCGCGGGCGACCGGCTGCCGACGGTCGACGCCGACGGTGCCGCGGCGCTCGCGGACGCCGGCGTGCTGCTCGACGCCCGCGCCGCCGAGCGCTACGCGGGCGAGGTGGAGCCCGTCGACCCGCGCGCCGGGCACGTGCCCGGTGCGGTGAGCGCGCCGACCGCGGGGAACCTCGGACCCGACGGGCGGTTCCTGCCGACGCACGCGCTCGCGGCCCGGTTCGCGGCGCTCGGCGTGCCGGTGGCGGACGGTCCCGGCGCGGGTGCCGACCGGGACGCGGCGGGCGCCCGGCCGGGCGTCGGCGTGTACTGCGGGTCGGGCGTCACGGCCGCGCACGACGTCGCCGCGCTGGCGACGCTGGGCGTCGACGCCGTGCTGTACCCGGGGTCGTGGTCGCAGTGGGCGCACGACCCGGACCGGCCGGTGGCCGTCGGGCGCTGAGCGGGTGCTGACGGGGCGGGGGACGACCGCCGTGCGGCTCAGGCCGTCCGCGCGACCTCGTCCCACTCCAGCCGCGGGGCGCGGGCGTGGTGGGTGCCCTCGCCCTCGGGCCAGCCGACGTTGAGCACCATGAGGCTGCGCCACCCGGTGCCGGCGAGCAGGTCGTCGTCGACGCCGGCCTTGTCGAAGCCACCCATCGGCCCGACGCCGAGGCCCGCGGCGCGCAGGCCGACGACGAGGTAGCCGGCCTGCAGCCAGGCGTTCTCGCGGGCTGTGCGCTCGCTGCCCTCGGGGTCGGCCGCGAAGACGTCGGCGAGGTGCGCGGCGTGCGGCGTCAGGCGCCCCATGTGGCGGTGGAACGCCGGGTCGGCCGCGACCACGACCGTCAGCGGCGCGGCGAGGACGCGCTCGCGGTTGCCCTCGGACATGTGCGCCGCGAGGCGGGTGCGCGCCTCGGGGCTGCGCACGAGGAGCAGGCGCAGCGGCACGGTGTTGAGGGCCGTCGGGCCCCAGCGGACGACGTCGTGGACCTCGCGGACGAGCGCGTCGGGGACGTCGCGGTCGAGGAAGCGCCCGACGCTGCGGGCGTCGCGGAACAGCCGGTCGGCGACGTGGTCGTCGATCCCCGAGCGGTCGGGGTCGAGGGCGGTGAGGTCGTCGACGAGATCGGTGCTGGTCATGGTCCGCACAACCATCGATGCGTTCGCATCGATGTCGGCGTGCGGCGTGAGGCTCCTCACGCCGGCCCACGCACGTGCCGCCCGCGCGTGCGGGACGCCGCCCGCGGGCGCCTATCCTGGTGCGCGTGAGCGAGCCCCTCGTCCTCGGGATCGAGACGTCCTGCGACGAGACCGGCGTCGCCCTCGTGCGCGGGTACGACCTGCTGGTCGACGCCGTCGCCAGCTCGGTCGACGAGCACGCGCGGTTCGGCGGGATCATCCCCGAGATCGCCTCGCGCGCGCACCTCGAGGCGATGGTGCCGACGATCGAGCGGGCGCTGTCGACCGCGGGCGTGACCCTCGCCGACGTGGACGCCGTCGCGGTCACCGCCGGGCCCGGGCTCGTCGGCCCGCTGACGATCGGCGCGGCCGCCGCGAAGGCGCTCGCGGTCGGCCTGGACAAGCCCCTCTACGGCGTCAACCACGTCATCGGGCACGCGGTCGTCGACGAGCTCGTCGACGGCGCGTTCCCCGAGCGCGTGCTCGCCCTCGTCGTCTCGGGCGGGCACTCGTCGCTGCTCCGCATCGACGACACCGTGCACGTCGCGGAGCTCGGCTCGACGCTCGACGACGCCGCGGGGGAGGCGTTCGACAAGGTCGGCCGCCTGCTCGGGCTGCCGTACCCGGGCGGCCCGCACATCGACCGCCTCGCCCGCGAGGGCGACCCGGAGGCGATCCGCTTCCCGCGCGGCCTGACCGCGCCCAAGGACCAGGCGAAGCACGCGACCGACTTCTCCTTCTCCGGGCTGAAGACAGCCGTGGCGCGGTGGGTCGAGGCCCGGCAGGACGCCGGCGAGGACGTCCCGCTGCCCGACGTCGCCGCCTCGTTCGCGGCCGCCGTCGCGGACGTCCTCACCGCCAAGACCATCGCCGCGTGCCGCCGCGAGGGCGTCGACACGCTCGTCGTCGGCGGCGGCTTCTCCGCGAACTCCCAGCTGCGCGACATGGCCGCGCAGCGGTGCGCCGAGGCCGGCATCACGCTGCGCATCCCGCCGATCCGGTACTGCACCGACAACGGCGCGATGATCGCCGCGCTGGGCTCGGCCGTCGTGCGCCGCGGCATGCCGGCGTCCCCGCTGGACCTGCCGGTCGACTCGACGATGCCGCTGACCCAGGTGCTCGTCTGAGGCCTCCGACCCGGCCGGCTGACCTCCAGGACGCGCCCGTACCCATACCTCGTCGAGCGCGGTGGATGCGTCACGACCGCGGGTGGTGCAACCACCGCACTCGTGACGCATCTACCGCAGTGGTGGTGAGGAGCGGTGTGGATGGACCACCCGTCCGCGGGTCAGACCGGGCGGCCCGCGCGCATCTCGGCGAGGAGCGAGCGCACGACCGGCTCCAGCTCGCCCGCGTGCCGCCGCGCGACCGCGCGCTGCCGCTGGTACGACGCCCCGCGGCGCAGGATCACGCGCACCTGCTCGAGCTCCTCGGCGCAGCCCAGCCGCTCCGCGACCGGCGCGAGCGTGGTCAGCCACCCGCCGACGGAGTCGGTGACGAGCTCCTCGTCGCCCGCCGCGTCGGTGATGACGATCGCGTCCATGCCGTAGCGCGCCGAGCGCCACTTGTTCTCCTGCACGAACCACGGCGGCATGGCCGGCAGCTCCTGGCCGGCGTCGAGCAGCGACGAGAAGTGCTCGACGAAGCAGTGCGTCAGCGCCGAGATCGCCGTGACCTCGAGCAGGTTGGTGGCGCCGTCGGCGATGCGCATCTCCAGCGTGCCGAAGCGCGGGGACGGGCGGACGTCCCAGCGGACCTCGTCGACCTGGTCGATCACCCCGGTGTGCATCATGTCGCCGACGTACTGCTCGAGCTCGTCCCAGGCGCGCAGCTGGGGCGGGAGCCCCGCGGTGGGCAGCTGCTGGAAGAGCAGCGCCCGGTTGGACGCGTACCCGGTGTCCTTGCCCGCCCAGAACGGCGACGACGCCGACAGTGACTGGATGTGCGGCAGCACGGTGAGCATCGCGCGCTGCAGCGGCAGGACCTTCGCACGGTCCTCGATGCCGACGTGCACGTGCACGCCGTAGATGAGCATCTGCCGGCCCCACCACTGCGTCCGGTCGATGAGCGTCGCGTACCGCTCCTTGTCGGTGACGCGCTGCGTCGCCCAGTTCGCGAACGGATGCGTGCCGCCGCCCATGACCTCGATGCGCAGCGGCTCGGCCGCGGCCCCGACCTCGTCCAGGGCCCGCCGCAGGTCCGCGCCGGCCTCCCCGACCGTGCGGCACTTGCCCGACGAGACCTCGACCGTGTTCATCAGCAGCTCGGACGTGATGTGCGGGTGGTCCGTGCCGTCGGCGGGGCGCACGGCCTCGAAGATCGCCTGCGCGGCCTGCCGCAGGTCGCCCGAGTCGACGTCGACGAGCGCGACCTCCCACTCGATGCCGACGGTCGACCGCTCGGACAGCGCGAACGGCAGCGTGACGGGCGCCGCCATCAGACCGGCTCCACCACGAGCACGCGCTGCTGCCCGGCGACGCGCGTCAGCACGACCGTCCCCTCGGCGCCGCCGCGCAGGTCGAGCTGCTTGCGCAGCGTCTCCGGCACCACGGCCGTGCCGCGCTTCTTGATGGTCAGCCGGCCCACCTCCCGCTCGCGCAGGTACGTGCGCAGGCGCTTGAGGCCGAACGGCAGGTCGTCGAGGACGCGGTACGCCGTGGCGAGCGGGTCCGGGGTGAGGGCGTCGGCGGTCACGTAGGCGATGGTGGGGTCGACGAGGCGTCCGCGCACCCGCTGGGCGACCGTGCCGACCAGCCCGGCGCGGATCACGGCGCCGTCGGGCTCGTACAGGTAGGCGCCGACGCGCCCGACCGGGGGTGCGTCGTCCACGCCGTCGGGGTCGCCGCGCAGCGTGTGCGGCGTGCCGCCGCGCAGCACGAGGGCCGTGCGCCCGGGGCCGTCGGGCGCGAGCGGGCCGAACCACAGGCCCACCTCGACGACCTCGCCGTCCACCGAGACCCACTGGGCCTCCGCGTCGACCGGCAGGTCACGGTGCGCGATGCCGGGCCCCAGCTTGAGCCCGAGCGCCGGCACGGTGCCGCGGGCGGCGAGGACGTCGTCGAGCGGGGGCGCGTACGCGCGCGGGTCGAACACGCGCCGGCCGGTGCCGGTGCGCCGCGCGGGGTCGGCCCACACCCCGTCGACGCCCTCGGCGGCCAGGTCGAGCGCGAGGCCGTCGCCGTGGCGCACCTGCACCTCCGGGAACGCGCGCAGGTTCACGGTCGCGAGGGCCGCGGTCGTCTCGTCGACGTCCGTGGCCAGGACGCGCAGGCCGACGCCGGCGAGGGCCAGGGCGTCCGCGCCGAGCCCGCAGGTGAGGTCCGCGACGTACGTGCAGCCCGCGTCGCGGAACCGCCGGGCGTGGTGCGCGGCGACCTCGAGCCGCGTCGCCTGCTCGAGGCCCGCCTGCGTGAAGAGCATGCCGTCGGCGAAGTCGCCGAGCTTGCCGCGGGCCTTCGCGCGCAGCCGCGACTGCGTGAGCGCGGCCGCGACGAGACCGGCGTCCAGCCCCTCCCGCTGCAGCCGCTCGGCGAGCGGCAGGGCCAGGCGCTCGTCGTAGGGCGGCAGCGCCTGCAGCAGCGCCCACCCCTCCGGGTGCAGGAGCTTGGCCAGCGCGGCGTCGTCCACGCGCCCAGCCTGCCACGCCGCGGCGCGGGCGGCGGGACGGCGGTCCGGGGAGCGCGGCGAGCACTCCCGCCGCACGCCACGCTGGCACTCCGGTTGACCGAGTGCTAACGCGTTCCTAGAGTGAGGAACTGGCACTCTCCCTGTGAGTGTGCCAACCGTGCCAGTGGCCCCGGCACCCGCGACGACGGCGGCCCGACGGTACGGCGCAGACATTCGCTCACGAACAACTCATGCGAAGGGGAGGTCCGCCTGTGTCGGTCTCCATCAAGCCCCTCGAGGACCGCATCGTCGTCAAGACCCTCGAGGCCGAGACGACGACCGCGTCGGGTCTCGTGATCCCGGACAGCGCCAAGGAGAAGCCCCAGGAGGGCGAGGTCCTGGCGGTGGGCCCGGGTCGCATCGACGACAAGGGCAACCGCGTGCCGCTCGACGTGGCCGTCGGCGACAAGGTCATCTACTCGAAGTACGGCGGCACCGAGGTCAAGTACGCCGGCGAGGAGTTCCTCATCCTCTCGGCGCGCGACGTGCTCGCGATCGTCGGCTGACCCGGCGACGAGCCTGCCGGGCGCCAGCCCGGTGACCACGAGAGCCCCCTCCCGTCCGCGGGAGGGGGCTCTCGTGCGTGCCGACCCCGAGGGTGGTGCGCGGTGACAGGGTGGTGCGCGGTGACCGCGGCGACGGACCGGCCGTGACGAGCGGCGTGCCGGGTGCGGACGCACGTCCGCCCCGGAGCGGACGTCGCTCCTCGTCGAGCGACGCCCGCTCCGGGGCGGTCAGGTGGTGCGGGCGGGCGGTGCCGTCAGGCGGTGCCGGCGGGTCGTGCGGGTCAGGCGGTGACGCGGCGGCCGGCGCGCTCGGCGAGGACGGCGGCGCGCTCGTCCTCGGAGAGGCCGCCCCACACGCCGTACGGCTCGCGCACGGCCAGCGACTGCTCGCGGCACTCGTTGATGACGGGGCACGTGGCGCAGATGGCCTTGGCGGCCTCCGCGCGCCGGCGGCGGGCCGAGCCGCGCTCGCCCTCCGGGTGGAAGAAGAGGTCCTGGTCGGCGTCGCGGCACGCGCCGTCGAACTGCCACTCCCACAGGTCCATCACCGGTCCGGGCAGACGCGAGATCTCGGCCATGTGCTCCTCCTCGTACGAACGTCGTCCCGGTGGTGTGCCACCCGGACGGAAGCTGCTGGGTGTCGTGCCGCGGCGGAGGACCGAGGTCCCGGAGCCGCTGGCGCGTTCCTGCGTTGTGCCGCAACCGTACAACCGCTTCAGAAGTTGTTCAAGACCCTCTTCTGAATCGATCGGCTGCAACGATCTGGACGCGCGCCCGACAGCGTGCGACGGATCGGCTCGCGGTGTTTCCCCAGGTAGACATGCGTATGCACGCAGGGTCGATGCGTTTCGATGGTGTGACGCGGTTCCGGTCGCGAACCGCGCCAACGCCGCACCACGTGACGCGATCGCCCCGACCATGCCCGGACCGCGCCGCCGACTGGCAGAATCGCGCCATGGCCGAGCCGCTGGACCCGATGACGGGCGACCCGTCGTCGGCGACCTCGGACGCCCCGCGTTCCGAGGCGGCACGGGCCACGGCGGCGTCTGCCGCGGCGGACGTCGGCACGCCCGACGCCGACGTCGACGTCGACACGACGGCGACCGGCACGGCGCCCCTCACGGTCGCCGCCGTGGCGCGCCGGCTCGGGGTCGCGCCCGCCACCCTGCGCACGTGGGACCGCCGCTACGGGCTGGGCCCCTCCGAGCACTCCGCCGGGGCGCACCGCCGGTACACCGCGCGCGACCTCGAGCGACTCCTCGTCATGCGCCGGCTCACGCTCGAGGGCGTCGCGCCCGGCGAGGCGGCGCGCCTGGCGCTGACCTCGGCGGCGGAGCCCGCCGCACCGGCGTCCCGCACCAGCACCGACGTCACGGGCCGGCTGCCGGGCGGGACGTCGTCGCCGGCCGAGGACGCCGTCGCGCACGCCCTCGACGACCGCGCCGAGGCCGACGCCGGTGCGCCCCGCACGCCCGTCGAGCCGCGCACCGGCACCACGCCCAGCACGGCCGCGGCCGTCGTCGCCGTCGTCGACGCGGCGCTCGCCGGGCGGGCCGACCGCTGCGCCGGCCTGCTCACGGTCGCGGCGCCCGACGGCGTCGCGGGCTGGTGGACCGGCCTCGTCGAGCCGGCCCTGCGCGCCCTGGCCCAGCGGACGGTCGTCGAGCGTCCCGGTGTCGACGCGTACGCGACCCTCGCGGCGGCTGCGCTCGGCGCGCTGCGCGCGCACACGGCGCAGGAGCCGCTGCCCGGCGCGCCCGTCGTGCTCGTGCTGCCCGCGCCGGGGGAGGCGCGGCCGCTCGTCGTGCACGCGCTCGCGGCGGCCCTCGTCGGCGGCGGCGTCGACGCCCGGCTCGTGGGCGGGCCGGTCTCGACCCGGCACGCGGGCGAGCTGGCGGTCATGACGCGTGCCCGCGCGGTCGTCACGGTGTCCGAGCGCACGGCGCCCGACCTCTCCGTCGTGGCACGGCTCGCGCAGGAGCGTCCCGACCTGCCGCAGTACGTGATGGTGGGCGACGCCGCCGCGGACCGGGTGCCGCTCGACCGCTCCGTGCACCGGGCGCGCACGTTCGTGGGGCTGCTGCACGAGGCGCTCGCGGCGGTCGGCGAGTCGTCATCGCTGTGACCAGGGTGACCGTCCAGTAACGTCGACGCACCCGAACGCGTGATCGCATTTCACGCGCGGAGCGCCAAGCGGGAGGAAACGGTGCGGCGACCGTTCCACCGGGTCCGTCCAGGGCTAACGTGACGCACCGTTGACGCCGATACGCCGTGAGGGTGACCGGCCCGCGCGAGGAGGATCCACATGGCAGGAGTCGTGGTGTGCCACGGCTCGGCGACCGTCAGGGAACGGCTCGTCGTGACGTCGATCGGGGTGCCGTCCCTCGCGCCGGTGCGGGCGGCGGCCACGGCCGACGAGCTCGTCGCGCTCGCCCGGCGGATCGCCCCCACGGTGGTCCTGCTCGACGCGCACCTGCCGGGTGCGGGGCCGGCCGAGGCGATCCGTCGCCTGCGCGCCGTCGCGCCCGCCGCGGCGGTCGTGCTGCTCGCCGGCCCGGAGGACGGGGAGGCGCTCGACCGTGCGCTCGCCCTCGGCGCCCGCGGCTTCCTCGCGCCCGACGTCGGCCGCGCCGAGCTCGCGGCCGTCGCCGCGCACGTCCAGGCCAGCCCCGCCCCGACCGGTGCCCCCGCGCCCGTCGGCGCCGGTGCGGGCGCCGGGCCGCACGCGGTGCCCCCGCTGCAGGAGGCGCACGCCGCCCGTGTCGAGGCCCCCGTCGGCCCGCGCGCGGTCGAGGGTGCGCCCGTGCTGACCAAGCGGGAGATCGAGGTGCTCGTCGGCATGAGCCACGGGCGCTCCAACGCGCAGATCGGCCAGGAGCTGTTCCTGTCCGAGGACACGGTGAAGACGCACGCGCGGCGCCTGTTCCGCAAGCTCGGCGCGTCCGACCGCGCCCAGGCGGTCGCCATCGGCCTGCGCCGCGGCATCATCGACTGACCTGCACGGACGCCGCCGCGCGCGGCAGCCCGTCCCACGGACCGGCACGGACCTCGTCCGTGCCGGTCCGTGTGCGTCACGGGTTCGGCGTCCGGGGTCCGGACGACCCCCGCGGGGCCGTATCCTGGCCCGATGACGGAGCTGGCACCCGGCGCCCCGGCCGACCCGTTCGCCCGCATCGGGCTCACCTACGACGACGTCCTCCTCCTCCCCGGAGAGACGGACGTGATCCCCAGCGAGGTCGACACGACCTCGCGGCTCACGCGCGAGATCTCGGTCCGCGTGCCGCTGGTCTCCGCGGCGATGGACACCGTGACCGAGGCGCGCATGGCGATCGCCATGGCGCGGCAGGGCGGTGTCGGCATCGTGCACCGCAACCTGTCCATCGCGGACCAGGCCCACCACGTCGACCGCGTGAAGCGCAGCGAGTCGGGCATGATCACCGACCCGGTGACGGTCTCGCCCGACGCGACGCTCGCCGAGCTGGACCGGCTGTGCGGCACCTACCGCGTGTCGGGCCTGCCCGTGGTCGACGACCAGGAGCGGCTGCTCGGCATCATCACCAACCGCGACCTGCGGTTCGTGCCGGCCGGCGAGTTCGAGACGCGGCGCGTCCGCGACGTCATGACGTCGATGCCGCTGGTGACCGCGCCCGTGGGCATCGCCCGCGACGACGCCGCGGCGCTGCTCGCCAAGCACAAGGTCGAGAAGCTCCCGCTGGTGGACCCGGCGGGCAAGCTCGCGGGCCTCATCACGGTCAAGGACTTCGTGAAGTCCGAGCAGTACCCGTACGCCACCAAGGACGCCGACGGCCGCCTCGTCGTCGGCGCCGCGATCGGGTTCTTCGGCGACGCCTGGGAGCGGGCGACCGCGCTCGTCGAGGCGGGCGTCGACGTGCTGGTCGTCGACACGGCCAACGGGCACGCCCGGCTCATGCTCGAGATGGTGCGCCGCCTGAAGGCGGACCCCGGCACGGCGCACGTGCAGGTGATCGGCGGCAACGTGGCGACCCGCGAGGGCGCCCAGGCGCTCGTCGACGCGGGTGCGGACGCCGTCAAGGTCGGCGTCGGCCCCGGCTCGATCTGCACCACGCGCGTCGTCGCCGGCGTGGGCGTCCCGCAGGTGACGGCGATCCACGACGCGGCGCAGGTGTGCCGCCCCGCGGGCGTGCCGGTCATCGGCGACGGCGGCCTGCAGTACTCGGGCGACATCGCCAAGGCGCTCGTCGCCGGCGCGGACACCGTCATGCTCGGCTCGCTGCTCGCGGGCTGCGACGAGTCGCCCGGCGACCTCGTGTTCGTCAACGGCAAGCAGTACAAGCACTACCGCGGCATGGGCTCGCTCGGCGCGATGGCGTCCCGCGGGCGCGTCTCCTACTCCAAGGACCGCTACTTCCAGGCCGACGTGACGACGGACGAGAAGATCGTGCCCGAGGGCATCGAGGGGCAGGTGCCGTACCGGGGACCCCTGTCCGCGGTCGCGCACCAGCTCGTCGGCGGGCTGCACCAGTCGATGTTCTACGTCGGCGCGCACACGGTGCCGCAGCTGCAGGAGCGCGGGAAGTTCATCCGCATCACGCCCGCAGGGCTCAAGGAGTCCCACCCGCACGACATCCAGATGACCGTCGAGGCGCCGAACTACACGGGCCGCTGACGCGTCGGAGGCACCACCCGCCGGCCCGCGCCGCCGGCCCGCCGGGCACCCGCCCG
>NZ_JBHUZW010000026.1:0-40056 GCF_042667215.1 Cellulomonas sp. NPDC057328
CCCGGGAGCTCCCGGTGGCGGCCGTCGTCGTCCTGCGTGGCTGCGTGGCTGCGGCGGGCGTGCGGCCCGCGCCGTCACGTCGGCGTGGGGTCGCCCCCCGCGGCGTCGTCCGCCTCGGCCCCGTCCGCGGGCCCGCCGGACCCGCGCTCACGACGGCGGCGCTCCTGGTCCAGCCGGCGGAGGAACTCCGGGTCGTCGTCCGGGGCGACGGGACGCGTGGGTCGGCGCCGGGCGGGGCCGGCGCCGTCGCCGCCGCGTCGCAGCACCAGCCAGGTGACGGGCCCGACGAGGGGGACGAGGACGACGAGGGCGAGCCACAGGGGCGTGGGCAGGCCGCGGCGCGTGCGCTCGTCGCTGCGCAGCACGTCGATCACGCAGTAGATCGCCAGCGCGAGGGCCACGAGGTAGGGCAGGTACCTGAGCACCCGTTCAGCGTAGACGCGGTCCGGCGCGGCGCCGCCCCGAGCGCGGGACGGGCGCCCCGTGACGGTCCTGCGGAGGGCGGGACCCCGTGCCCGACGACGCCCGCGGCGACCTACGCTGGTGGCGTGCCCGTCCTCGTCTACTCCGTGCTGCGTCTCGCCCTGTTCGCCGTCACCACCGGGGTGCTGTGGTGGGCGGGCATGCGGTCGTGGCTCGCGCCGCTGCTCGCCGCGTTCCTGGCGTGGGGGCTGTCGTACGTGCTCCTGCCGGGCCCGCGGGACGCCGCGGCCCTGCACCTGGCGCAGCGGGCCGAGCAGCGCCGGGCCGGGCGGGTGACGGGCCGCGCCGCCGACGACGCGGCGGCCGAGGACGCCGTCGTCGAGGCGGGCGACGCGGACCCCGGGGCCGGCGGCACCGGCACCGGGACCGCAGCGCGGCGCGACCCCGCCTGAGCCGCGCGGGACGCCGGCGCCGGGAGCACCGGGACCGTCGGCGCCGGGACCGTCGCCGGGACGTCAGGCGGCGAGACGGGACGTCAGACCGCGAGACCCAGCCCGAGCAGCACGCCGAGCCCCAGCTCGAGCGCACCCGTGCCACCGAGCACCGGCACGAGGGCCCGCCCGCGCGCCCCCAGCAGGACGACCACGGCCAGCACGATCGCGGGCGCGAGCAGGACGAGCGAGACGATGGCCCACGCGTTCGCCAGCGCGCACACCCCGGCGAGCAGCACCGGCAGCACGACGAGCACGGCGTAGACGCGGCGTGCGCGGTGCTCGCCGAGCCGCACGGCGAGCGTCCGCTTGCCGACGAGCGCGTCCGTCGGCACGTCGCGCAGGTTGTTCGCCATGAGCAGCGCGCACGCGACGAGCCCGATCGCGACGGCCCCCACCCACGCCGGCCAGGACAGGCGCCCGGCCTGCGTGTACGTCGTGCCGAGCGTCGCGACGAGGCCGAAGAACACGAACACCCCGACCTCGCCGAGCCCGCGGTAGCCGTAGGGGCTGCGCCCGCCGGTGTACGTCCACGCCGCGACGACGGCGAGCGCGCCGACGGCGAGCATCCACCACTCGCCGGTGAGCGCCACGAGCCACGTGCCGAGCACGGCGGCGACGCCGAACGCGGCGAACGCCGCGGCGCGCACCTGCCCCGGCCGGGCCGCGCCGGACGCGGTCAGGCGCATCGGCCCCACGCGGTTCACGTCGGTGCCGCGGACGCCGTCGGAGTAGTCGTTGGCGTAGTTGACGCCCACCTGGAGGGCGAGCGCGACGCCCGCCGCCAGGAGCGCGCGGCCGATCCGGGCGTCGCCGAGCTGGGCGGCCGCGCCCGTGCCGACGAGCACGGGGGCGACCGCGGCGGGCAGCGTGCGCGGACGTGCGCCGGCGATCCAGTCGGACGTCGTGGCCATCGTGCTCCTGCGGGTGCGCGGGCCGGCGGCCCGGGTGGACGGGGAGGGGGACGACGTCGTCGTCAGGACGCGCCGGGGCGCGGGGGGTGCTGCGTCATGAGCGCGGTCGCGGTGCGCGCGACCGCGCGCCGGTCGGGCTTGCCGGGGCCGCGCAGCGGCAGCGCGTCGACGACGAGCACCTGCCGCGGCGCGCTGGCGGGGCCGAGCGCGGCGGCCACCGACGACCGCAGCTCCGTCAGCGACGGCTGCGCACCACCCTCGGTGACGACGACGGCGACGACCGACTGCCCCCAGTGCTGGTCCGGCACGCCCACCACGCACACCTCGCGCACGAGCGGGTGCGCGGCGACGACCGTCTCGACGGCGAGCGGGTCGACCTTGACGCCGCCGGTGACGAGCACGTCGTCGAGCCGCCCGAGCACGTGCAGCTGCCCGCGGTCGAACCGTCCCCGGTCGGCCGTGCGCAGCCAGCGGCGCCCGCCGACGTCGACGAACGTCGTCGCGTCGAGGTCCGGACGCCCGAGGTAGCCGGCCGCGAGCACCGGCCCCGTCAGGGACACGCGCTGCTCGGCGTCGACGGCGATCTCGACGCCGTCGAGCGGCTCGCCGTCGTACACGCAGCCGCCGCACGTCTCGGTCATGCCGTAGGTCGTGACGACGCGGACGCCGGCCTCGCGGGCCCGGGCGAGCAGCGTGGGGGAGGACGCCGCACCGCCGACGAGCACGGCGTCGAGCGAGCGGGCCGCCGCGGTGGCGTCGGGGTCCTCCAGCACGCGCAGCAGCTGCGTCGGCACGAGCGACGTGCGGTGCGGCCCCTCGGTGGCGCGCAGGCGGGCGACGGCCTCGGTGAACAGCGCCGGGCGGAAGGGCCCGTCGGCGATCGTGGTCAGCTCCCGGTCCGCGAGGAGGGACCGGACGACGACCTGGAGGCCCGCGACGTGGTGCACGGGCAGCGCCAGCAGCCACGACCCGCGACCACCGAGGCGGGCGGCGGTGGCGTCCGCGGACGCGCGCAGGGCGTCGGCGGTGAGCATGACGTCCCGCGGGCGGCCGCTCGACCCGGACGTCCGGACCACGACCGCGACGCCGTCCGGGACGCGCGCGGCGCCGCCGGTGCCCGCACCCACGGGGTCGTGCGGGTCGAGCGCGCGGACCGCGGGCCCGTCGCCGGCGAGGGCGGCGGGCAGCGAGGCCTGGAGGGACCCCGCGTGCGCGGGGACGTCGCGCAGCGGTCGGTCCACGCGCCCAGCCTAGGCCGGGGTGGCTCCCCGGACCTGCGTGCCGCCGGGCGTAGGGTGTCGCGCGGTCCCGGCGCACCCGCCCGGGCGGTCCCGGGGCGCGGCGCACGGGACGTCGTGGCGGGTGCCCGCGGGGGACCGGGACGACGCGGCGCGGGGCCGCCCGAGGATCGGAGCACGCATGGCACGCACGACGGCGACGGCACCGGCCCGCACGCCTCGGACCGGCGCCGCCCGGACGGCACGGTCGCGCGCGGCGGCCCTCCTCGCGGTCGGCGTGTCGCTCGCGGTCGCGGCGTGCGGCAGCCCGGCGACGACGACGCCGGATCCCGTCGTGGAGACCGAGCGTCCCGTCATCACGCCCGCCAAGGCGCCCGTGCCCGCGCCCGAGGTGCCGCCCACGTGGCCCCTCACGGGTGTCGCGGGCGAGCCGGACGCGCGCCCGGCGCTCGCCGTGAAGATCGAGAACACCGCGGTCGCGCGGCCCCAGTCGGGCCTCGAGCAGGCCGACGTCGTCTGGGAGACGGTCGTCGAGTTCGAGGTGTCGCGGCTCATCGCCGTCTACCACTCGCAGGTGCCGGACGAGGTGGGGCCGATCCGCTCGGTGCGGCCGATGGACCCGCTGGTGCTCGCGCCGACGGCCGGCATGCTCGTCTACTCGGGCGGGCAGCCGGGCATCCTCGACCTCGTCGCCGAGTCCGGCCTGCAGACGGTCTCGCACGACGCGGGCGCGCCGGGCCTGTACCGCGTGCGCGGCCGCTCCGCGCCGCACAACGTCTACGGCAGCCCGGCCACGTGGTGGGGCATCGCCGAGCCGGGGCGTGCGGCACCGGCCGAGCAGTTCGCGTTCGCCCGCCGGCCGGAGCAGGCGGCCGCGGTCGCCGCGGGCACGCCGGCGACGCGGCTCGCGTTCCGCCTCTCGGGGCAGTCGAACCCGTCGTGGACGTGGGACGAGGGCACGGGCACGTGGCTGCGGTACGAGGGCTCGGCGCCCGCGAACGCCGCGACGGGCGCGCAGCTGTCGGCCGTCAACGTCGTCGCCGTCACGGCCCCGCACCCGAACTCGGGGTTCGGCGCGCAGGGCGGCGCGCCGGTGCCGACCTACGAGCTCGTGGGCGAGGGCGACGCGGTCGTCGCCACGGGCGGGCGGTCCGTGGCCGTGCGCTGGCGCAAGGACGCCGCCGACCAGCCGCTGCGGCTGTTCCACGCGGACGGCTCCGCGGCGCGCCTCGCACCGGGGAACACGTGGGTCGAGCTCGTGCCCGCCGGCACCGGGTCGTTCACGGTCTCCTGACGTCCGCCGCCGCCCGGGGTCGTCCCGGTCCGCGCCCCGACCGGCGGTAGACCCAGGGGGGACAACCGATCCGCGGCGTGGTCCTGCGGGAGGACGGCCGGACACCCGCGGACCCACCCCCGCGCGCGCCCGGACGAGACCCGGGACCGACGCGGCGGGACCGTGCACCGGCGGAGGCTGGGTCCATGGCCACCACCGCCCCGCACCGCTTCCCGTCCCCCCGCCTCGCGCCTCGCCTGGCGCCCCGCAGCCGCCGCTCGGGCGTGCCCGTCCGGGACTCCCACGACGTGCGCTCCGCCGTCGCGGTCGTCCTCGCCGGGCTCGTGCTCGTCGCCCTGCTCGTCGGCGGCGGCGCCGTCCTGGCGACGCTCGTCGACCTCGCGTCCTGGGCCTCCGAGGGCTGACCCGCCGCCGCGCGCAGCGGCTCCGGGCCGGCGTCAGTAGGCGTACGGGAACCCGGACCAGTCCGGCTCGCGCCGCTGCAGGAACGCGTCGCGTCCCTCGACGGCCTCGTCGGTCATGTACGCCAGCCGCGTCGCCTCGCCGGCGAAGACCTGCTGGCCCGCGAGCCCGTCGTCCGCCAGGTTGAAGGCGAACTTCAGCATGCGGATCGCCTGCGGCGACTTCGTCGCGACGACGCGCGCGTACTCCAGCCCCGCCTCCTCGATCCGCGCGTGGTCGACGACGTCGTTCACGGCGCCCCACGCGTACGCCTGCTCGGCCGAGTACTCCCGCGCGAGGAAGAAGATCTCCCGCGCCCGCTTCTGCCCCACCTGCCGCGCGAGCAGCGCGGACCCGTACCCGCCGTCGAACGAGCCGACGTTCGCGTCGGTCTGCATGAACCGCGCGTGCTCGCGGCTCGCGATGGTGAGGTCGGCGACGACGTGCAGCGAGTGCCCGCCGCCCGCGGCCCAGCCGTTGACGAGCGCCACGACGACCTTCGGCATGGTCCGGATGAGGCGCTGCACCTCGAGGATGTGCAGCCGCCCCGCGCGCGCCGGGTCGATGGCCTCGGCGGTCTCGCCCTCGGCGTACCGGTAGCCGTCGCGGCCGCGGATGCGCTGGTCGCCCCCGGAGCA
The DNA here is from genome assembly GCF_042667215.1 of Cellulomonas sp. NPDC057328. Lineage (NCBI taxonomy): Bacteria > Bacillati > Actinomycetota > Actinomycetes > Micrococcales > Cellulomonadaceae > Cellulomonas > Cellulomonas sp. NPDC057328. Next base: position 5,440 of record NZ_JBHUZW010000026.1, read on the forward strand.
GAACGACCAGACGCCGTCCTTGGGGCTGGGGCCGTTGCCGGTCAGCAGGACGGTGCCCACGTCGGACGTCGTGCGCGCGTGCTCGAGCACGGCGTACAGCTCGTCGACCGTGTGCGGGCGGAACGCGTTGCGCACCTCGGGCCGGTCGAACGCGACGCGGACCACGGGCAGGTCGCGCGCCGTCGCGCCGGCGGCCGCCTCGGCCTCGGTGGGCCGGGCGTGCCCGCGGTGGTACGTGATGTCGGTGAGGTGCTCGAACCCCTCGACGGTGCGCCAGCGGGCGGGGTCGAAGGTGTCGGAGACGCGTGCCGGCAGGGGTGCCGGGGAGGCCGGTGCGGTCACCCGGCCACCCTAGCCGCGCCGCCCGGCACGTCCGGCGGTGGTCCCGACGGCCACCTAGCCTGGGCGGGTGCCGACCGGTCCCGACGACGTGCGCGTGTGGTCCGTCCCGCTGCGCACCCGCTTCCGCGGCCTCGTCCGCCGCGACGGGGTGCTGCTGCGCGGCGACGCGGGGTGGGCGGAGTTCAGCCCGTTCTGGGACTACGACGACGCCGCGGCCGTGCGGTGGTGGCGTGCGGCGCGCGAGGCCGCGGACGAGGGGTGGCCCGCGCCGGTGCGCACCCACGTGCCGGTCAACGTGACCGTCCCGGCGGTCGGGCCCGAGCAGGCGTACCGCGTCGTCACGGCGTCGCGCGGCTGCCGCACCGCCAAGGTCAAGGTCGCCGAGCCGGGGCAGGACCCGCGCGAGGACGAGGCGCGGCTCGAGGCCGTGCGCGACGCCCTCGGCCCGGACGGCGCGATCCGCGTGGACGCCAACACGGCCTGGGACGTCGACACCGCGGCCGCGCGCCTCGCCGCCCTCGACCGCGCCGCCGGCGGCCTGCAGTACGCCGAGCAGCCCGTGCCGGGCGTCGACGACCTCGCGGCGCTGCGCCGGCGCACGCACGTGCCGATCGCCGCCGACGAGGCCGTGCGCCGCTCCGACGACCCGCTCGCGGTCGCGCGCCGGCACGCCGCCGACGTCGTCGTGCTCAAGGTGCAGCCGCTGGGCGGCGTGCGCGCCTGCCTGCGGCTGGCCGAGCAGATGGGCCTGCCGGTCGTCGTGTCGTCGGCCCTGGAGACGTCCGTGGGGCTGGCGGCGGGACTCGCGCTCGCGGCCGCGCTGCCGGAGCTGCCCTACGCGTGCGGGCTCGCGACCGCCCAGCTGCTGGCCGCAGACCTCGTCGACGACCCGCTGCTGCCGCGGGACGGCGCGATCGAGGTCCGCCGCCCCGCGCCGGCCCCGCACCTCGTCGCCGCGGCCGCCGCCGACCCCGGCCTGACCGCCCGCTGGGAGGGCCGCCTCGCCGCCGTCCGGGCCGTGCGGTGACACGCCGGCCGCGGCCGGGCGCGGCCCGGCGCCGGGCTGAGGCGTGAGCGGGGCTGGGGCATGATGACGGCCGTGACGCCCGGCCCCGACGACGCCCCCCGCACCGCAGCCCGCCCGGGGCCGCCGTCGGCGGAGGCGGCGCGCGTCCTCGTGCAGGCGCTCGCGGCCCTCGGCGTGCGGGACGTCGTGCTGGCCCCGGGGTCGCGCAGCGCCCCCCTCGCGTACGCGCTCGCGGACGCCGCCCGCCCCGCCGAGGAGCGGCCGCCCGGCGCCCCCGCGCTGCGCCTGCACGTGCGCATCGACGAGCGCGACGCCGGGTTCCTCGCGCTCGGGCTCGCGAAGGCGTCCGGCCACCCCGCCCGCGCCGGCGAGCCCGTGCCGGCGGGCCCGCGGCCCGTCGCGGTGGTGACGACGTCCGGCACGGCCGTCGCGAACCTGCACCCCGCCGTGCTCGAGGCGCACCACGCCGGCCTCCCGCTGGTCCTGCTCACGGCCGACCGCCCGCACGAGCTGCGCGGCACGGGCGCCAACCAGACGACCGAGCAGGCCCGCCTCTTCGGCGAGGCCGTGCGGCTGGCCGTCGACGTGCCGGCGCCGACGGGCCGCCCGGGGGAGGACCGCGACCTGCGCAGGGTCGTCTCGCGCGCCGTCGCGGCCGCCACGGGGGCGCGCTCCGGCGACCCCGGCCCGGTCCACCTCGACCTCGCCTACCGCGACCCGCTCGTGCCGGACGACGCGCCGTGGCCCGTGCCCGCCGAGGCCGGCCTGTCGCACGTCGCCGCCCGGCCCGTGCCCGCCGAGCCGGCCGACCTCGTCACGGGCGTCCTGCCCGTCGTGGCGGCCGCCGAGCCCGCCGACCCGTCCGGGCGGCCCGCCCGCCGCGCCCGCGGACCCGTGCCGACCGTCGTCGTCGCCGGCGACGGCGCGGGGCCGGCGGCGCGCCGCCTCGCCGAGGCGAACGGCTGGCCGCTGCTGGCCGAGCCGTCGTCGGGGGCGCGGCAGGGCCCCACCGCGATCGGGGCGTACCGGCTGCTGCTCGCCCAGGAGCGGCTCGGCGGGCGCGTGGGACGCGTCGTCGTGCTCGGCCGGCCCACGCTCTCCCGGCCCGTGCAGCGCCTGCTCGCCCGCGAGGACGTCGAGCTCGTCGTCGTCGCGCCCCGCGGCACGGACTGGCCCGACGCCGGCCGCAACGCCGCGCAGGTGCTCCTGGAGCTGCCCGCCCGCATGCGCCAGGGGCGCGCGGGCGCACCCGCCGGCTGGCTCGACGCGTGGCGCGCCGCCGACGCCGCCGCCCGCGACGCGCTCGACGCGCTGCTCGAGGTCCCCGAGGACGCCCCGCGCTCCCGCAGCGGCCAGCGCGTCACCGGTCCGGCCCTCGCCCGGGAGCTGGCGCGCGCGAGCACGCCGCAGGACGTGCTCGTCGTCGGCGCGTCCAACCCCGTGCGCGACCTCGACCTCGTCGCCCGGTGGGACGTCGCGCCGCTCGTGCTCGCGAACCGCGGGCTCGCCGGCATCGACGGCACGGTCTCGACGGCGACGGGCGTCGCCCTCGCGCTGCCCGACCGGCGCGTGCGCGCCTACCTCGGCGACCTCACGTTCCTGCACGACGTCGGCGGCCTGCTGCGGGGGCCGCTCGAGCACCCGGTCGACCTGCAGCTCGTCGTCGCGAACGACGACGGCGGCTCGGTGTTCACGACGCTCGAGCACGGCGAGCCGGCCCGCGCGGACATGTTCGAGCGCGTCTTCGGGACGCCGCACGGCGTCGACCTCGCGGCGCTCTGCGCAGCGTACGGCGTCCGGCACACCCGCGTCGTCGACGCCGAGGGCCTGCTGCCCGCGCTCGCCGCGCCCGGCACCGGCGTGAGCGTCGTCGAGGTGCGCGTCGACCGGGCGCAGCGTCGGGCCCTGGGGGAGCGGGTCTCGGCCGACGTGGCGGCGGCCGCGTCGGCGGCGCTCGACGCGCTCGCGGTCTGACGCCCGGACGTCCGCCCGGCGGACGTCCAGGAAGTTCTCAGCCCCTCGGGAGGCCCGTCCCAGCGGCGCGGGTTGGAATGGAGGCCGACAAGGAGGCAGCCATGACCACCACGCCCGAGCAGCCGCGACCCGGCGGCGGCCACCCGCAGGACCACCCCACCCAGCCGCTCCCTCCGACCGGCGCGACGCAGCCGCTGCCCACGCAGCAGGCGCCCGCCGCCCCGGCCGCGACCCCGTCCGCGCCCGCGCAGCCGAGCCGCGGGGACGCCGCCGCGCAGCAGCAGCAGCCCGCCCACGCACCGACGCAGCGCCTCTCACCCGCGCAGGAGTGGGCCCGCTGGGACGCCGCGCAGCGTGCACGCCAGGCGCCCGCGCAGCCGGGTGCCGCCTTCGGTCCCGGCGCCACCGCCGGCGGCTCGGCGGGCGCGCCCCCGACGGACCCGTGGGCGCCGTCCGCGGACACCGCCGACGGCACGCCCCGTGAGCGCCGTCGCGTCAAGCCGTGGGTCTGGGGCACGGCCGCGGCCGTCACCGGCGTGCTCGTCGGCGGCGGTGTCGTCGCGGGCCTCACGCTCGAGGACGGGCCGCTCGCCGACGCCGGCTCGCAGAGCGCCTCGCTGGCCGACATCGGCCGGTCGACCACCGAGCAGGTGCCCGTCTCCGGCTCGTCCGCCGAGAACCCGGACTGGCAGGCCGTCTCCGCCGCGGTGCGCGACTCGGTCGTCGCCATCGAGGTCCGCACGCAGTCGGCCGGCTCGCAGGGCTCGGGCGTCATCGTCGACGACGACGCGCACGTGGTGACGAACAACCACGTCGTGTCCGCGGCCGCCGAGGGCGGCCAGGTGACCGTGACGCTCACCGACGGCCGCATCTTCGAGGCGGAGGTCGTCGGCACGGACGTCGCGACCGACCTCGCGGTGCTGCGCATCGTCGACGCCCCGGACGACCTGCAGGCCGCCGCGCTCGGCGACTCCGACGACGTCGCCGTCGGGTCGCCGGTCATGGCCGTCGGCAACCCGCTCGGCCTGGCCAACACGGTCACCACCGGCATCGTCTCGGCGCTCGACCGCCCGGTCTCCACCCAGGAGGACGCGCGCAGCGAGGCCGCCGTGACGAACGCGATCCAGATCGACGCCGCGGTCAACCCCGGCAACTCCGGCGGCCCGCTGTTCGACGCGCAGGGCCGCGTCATCGGCATCACGTCGTCCATCGCGACGCTGTCGCAGCAGTCCGGCTCGATCGGCCTCGGCTTCGCGATCCCGGTCAACCTGACCAAGAACGTGGCGAGCCAGATCATCGAGGACGGCCAGGCGGAGCACGCGTTCCTCGGCGTCACGATGGCGGACGGCACGGCCACCGCCGACGGCGTCACCCGCCGCGGCGCGGTCGTCCAGACCGTCCAGGAGGGTTCGCCGGCCGCGGAGGCGGGCGTGCAGCCGGACGACGTCATCGTCGCGATCGGCGACGACCCGGTGGGCGGCGCGGAGTCGCTGACGGCGTTCGTCCGCTCGCTGTCGTCGGGCGACGACGTGACGCTGACGGTCGTGCGCGGCGACGCGACCACCGAGCTCGACGTCACGCTCTCCACCCGTCCGGACGCGCTCACCACCGACCCCGACCAGCAGGACGGGCAGCCGGGGCAGGGCGGCCAGGGCGGCGAGGGCCAGGGCCCCGGCGACCTGCCCGGCGGCCTCACCCCCGAGGAGCTGTGGGAGTGGTTCCAGCAGCAGCAGGGCCAGGGCTGACCTCCCGAGCACGGCGGGGGTGACCCCGCCCGACCGACCCGGGCTGCGCGCCGTCACGGCGGCGCGCACGCCCGCCCCCCGTCGCCGACCCCCCGCGGCGACGGGACCGCAGGGCCCGTCGTGGGCGTCCCCTCCCACGACGGGCCCTCGCGCGTCCGGGATCCGTCCGGGGGCCGTCCGGGGTCGGCCGGGGGCGTCCGGGACGCCGGGGATCCGTCCGGGGAGCGCTCAGTCGTCGCCGAGCGCGAAGCGCATCGGCTCGAGCTTCGCGCGCGACTCCGCCAGCTCGGCGGCCGGGTCGGAGGCGGCGACGACGCCGCAGCCGGCGAACAGGCGCAGGCGGTGCGGGTCCGTGGGGTCGAGCTCGGCGGAGCGCAGCGCGATGCCCCACTCGCCGTCGCCGTCGGCGCCGAGCCAGCCGACCGGGCCGGCGTAGCGGCCGCGGTCCATGCCCTCCACGCGGGCGATGAGGCGGCGGGCGGCGTCGGTGGGCGTGCCGCACACGGCGGCGGTGGGGTGCAGCGCGGCGGCCAGCGCGAGGGACGTCGGGTGCTCGCCGCCGTCGGGGGTCGCGAGGACGCCCGTCACGTCGGACGCGAGGTGCAGCACGTTCGGGAGCGAGAGCACGAACGGCACGTCGGGCACGTTCCACGACGAGCCGAACGGCGCGAGGGCCCGCGCCACGGACGCGACGGCGTACTCGTGCTCCTCGAGGTCCTTCGACGAGTGCGCGAGGATCGCGGCGCGGCCCATGTCGGCGTCGTCGTCGCCCGTCCGGCGGATGGTGCCGGCGAGCACGCGCGACGTGACGAGCCCGCGCTCGGAGCGCACCAGCAGCTCCGGCGTCGCGCCGACGAGCCCGTCGACGCTGAACGTCCAGCACGACCGGTACCGGTCGGCGAGGCGGTGCAGCGCCCACCGGACGTCGAGCGGACGGGACGTGCGCGCCTCGACGTCGCGCGCGAGGACGACCTTGTCGACCTCGCCGTCGCGGATCGCGGCGACGCCGCGGGCCACGACGTCGAGCCAGTCGTCGGCGTCGACGGCGCCGTCGCGGTAGGTGACGTCGCCGGGCGGGCGCGGGTCGGTGCGCGGCGGGACGACGTCGCCCAGCCGCGGGTACGCGCCGAGCCGGGCGGGGTCGGTGAGCGTGGTGAGCCAGGTGCGGCCGTCGCGGCGCCCGACGACCACGCGCGGGACGACGAGGACGCCGCCCGCGGCGGAGTCGTCGTCGAACGCGAACGACGCGAACGCCACCGGGCCGGTGCCGGGCAGGCGGACCTCGTCGCGGACGATGGCGTGGTCGACGACCTCGCGCCACGCGCGCTCGGCGGAGGCGAACCGGTCGGGCCCGTGCACCTCGACGCGGGCGGCCTCGCCCCACGCGACGAGCCCGTCGCCGCGGCGGACCCACGCGAGGGGGGCGTCGCCGGGCAGCAGGTCGAGCAGGTCGGCCGGGTCGGGGGCGTCGCCGGCGCGCGTCGGCAGGTCGTCGACGGCCACCGTGCGCACCACCAGGGGGTGGGGCAGGTGTAGCTGCCGGGGCAGGTGCCGCTGCCGGGGCGGGTGCCGCTGCGCGGGAGCGCCGCTCGACGTGCTCATCGCCAGCCAGGGTAGGACCTCGCGCGCGCCCGGAGGGGCGGCGGGGGGCCGGTGGCGACGCACGTCACACCGCCGTCGCGGCGGCGGCGTCCGTGCGGCCTGGCCGTCCGGCGCCGACCTGCGACGATGGGCCCATGCCGCGCGCCACCCTCGACAAGGACCCCCGCGACGTCGCCGCCATGTTCGACGCCGTCGCGCACCGGTACGACGTGACGAACGACGTCATCTCCCTCGGGCAGGACCGCGCGTGGCGGCGCGCCACCCTCGCGGCCGTGGGAGCGCAGCGCGGCGAGACGGTGCTCGACCTCGCGGCCGGCACGGGGACGTCCAGCGAGCCCCTCGCCGACGCCGGCGTGCACGTCGTCCCGTGCGACCTGTCGACGGGCATGCTCGGGGTCGGCAAGCGCCGCCGGCCGGACCTGCCGTTCGTCGCGGGCGACGCGCTGCACCTGCCGTTCGTGGACGCGTCCTTCGACGCGGTGACCATCTCCTTCGGCCTGCGCAACGTGCCGGAGCCGGACGTCGCGCTCGAGGAGATGCTCCGGGTGACGAAGCCGGGCGGCCGCCTCGTGGTCTGCGAGTTCTCGCGGCCGACGTTCGCCCCGTTCCGCGCCGTCTACACGAACTACCTCATGCGGGCGCTGCCGCCCGTGGCGCGGGCCGTGTCGAAGGAGCCGGACGCCTACGTCTACCTCGCCGAGTCGATCCGCGAGTGGCCCGACCAGCGTGCGCTCGGCCTGCTGCTCAAGCAGGCGGGCTGGGTCGACGTCGCGTACCGCAACCTGTCCGGCGGCATCGTCGCGCTGCACCGCGGCCGCCGCCCGTAGGGCGCGCAGCGGACGCGTCCGCGCAGGTCACGGGACCGACGTCCCGGTCCGCCCGCCAGGTAAGTCCTACCTTCGCAGACAGGTCGGGTGACGCTGGCTACACTCGCAGCGTCGCACGTGAACGACGTCACAAAGTGGGGTGGACGTGGTGGACGCAGCGCACGATGACGCCGACGTCATCGTCGTCGGTGCAGGCCCGGCAGGGGCCTCCGCGGCGTACCACTGCGCCGCCGCGGGCCTCGACGTGCTGCTCCTCGAGAAGGCGTCCTTCCCCCGGGACAAGATCTGCGGCGACGGCCTGACGCCCCGCGCGGTGGCCGAGCTCGTGCGCATGGGCGTGCCGATCCGGGAGCAGGACGGCTGGATCCGCAACAGGGGCCTGCGCGTCATCGGCGGCGGGCACCGCATCGAGCTGGAGTGGCCCGAGCTGTCGGTGTACCCGTCGTACGGGCTCGCCCGCGCACGGACGTCGTTCGACCAGACCCTCGCCGAGCACGCGCGCGCCGCCGGCGCCAAGCTGCTCGAGCGCACGGCGGTCATCCGGCCGGTCCGCGACGAGCGCACGGGTCGCGTCGCCGGCGTGCGCGCCCGGTCCGTCGACCACGACGGGCGCCGCACGGTCGACGCCGGCGACGAGGTCACGTACCGCGCGCCGGTCGTCATCGCCGCCGACGGGGTGTCCGCGCGCCTCGCGACCGCCGTGGGCCGCGTCAAGCGCGACGACCGGCCCATGGGCGTGGCCGTCCGCACGTACTTCCGCACGCCGCGCCACGACGACCCGTGGATGGAGTCGCACCTCGAGCTGTGGGACGGCGCGCCGGGCCGGTCGAACCTCATGCCCGGGTACGGCTGGATCTTCTCGCTCGGCGACGGCACGGCGAACGTCGGCCTCGGGTCCGTGAGCTCGACGGCCGCCGCGACGAAGGTGGACTACAAGGACCTGTTCGCGCGGTGGATGGCCAACGCCCCGGCCGAGTGGGAGTTCACGCCGGAGAACCAGGTCGGCCCCGTGCGCGGCGCCGCGCTGCCGATGGGCTTCAACCGCGGGCCGCTCTACGCGGACGGGCTGCTGCTGGCCGGCGACGCCGCCGGCATGGTGAGCCCGTTCAACGGCGAGGGCATCGCGTACGGCCTGCAGGCCGGGCGCGTGGCCGCGGACGCGATCGCGCAGGGCCTCGCGCGCGGCTCCGCCGCCGGCCGCGAGCGCGCGCTCGCGACGTACCAGTCCCGCATGAAGGACGACCTGGGCGGCTACTACACGCTCGGCCGGCAGTTCGTGCGGCTGATCGAGCACCCGCAGGTGATGCGGCTGTGCACCCGGTACGGGCTGCCGCGGCCGCTGCTCATGCGGTTCGTGCTCAAGCTCCTGTCCGACTGCTACGAGCCGCGCGGCGGGGACGTGGTCGACCGCGTCATCGCCGGCCTGGCGAGGATCGCCCCGGCCGCCTGACCCGCACGCCCCGACTGACCCGCACGACCGGCCTGACCCGCACGACCCGCACCATCGACCCGCTCGCCCCGGCCCCGGCCGGACCTCGACGCCGAGGAGGACCGCACGATGACCAACCCGTACGTGCCGCTGCTGGTGCTGATGGGCATCGCCGCCGTGCTGGCGCTGGGCGGCGTGGGGGCCAGCGCGATCCTCGGCCCCAGGCGGTATAACCGCGCCAAGCTCGAGGCGTACGAGTGCGGCATCGAGCCGACGCCGCACGCGGTGGGCGGCGGGCGTTTCCCGATCAAGTACTACCTCGTCGCGATGACCTTCATCATCTTCGACATCGAGGTGGTCTTCCTCTACCCGTGGGCCGTGAGCTTCGCCGAGGTGGCCACGTTCGGCCTCGTCGCGATGCTCGCGTTCCTCGTCCTCATCACCGTGCCGTTCGTCTACGAGTGGAAGCGCGGCGGGTTCGAGTGGGACTGACCTCCGGCGGCACGACCGCGCGCACCCCTGGCACCACCACGAGCACGAGAACGACGCCGGCACCGACGCCGCACCCGAGGAGGGGCTGACATGGGCATCGAGGAAGCGCCCTCGGGCTTCCTGCTGACGACGGTCGAGGACCTCGTCGGCTACTTCCGCAAGGGCTCGCTGTGGCCGGTGACGTTCGGCCTGGCGTGCTGCGCGATCGAGATGATGGCGACCGGCGCCAGCCGGTTCGACATCTCCCGGTTCGGCATGGAGGTGTTCCGCGCGTCGCCGCGGCAGGCGGACCTCATGATCGTCGCGGGCCGCGTGAGCCAGAAGATGGCGCCGGTCGTGCGGCAGGTCTACGACCAGATGTCGGAGCCCAAGTGGGTGCTGTCGATGGGCGTGTGCGCGTCCAGCGGCGGCATGTTCAACAACTACGCGATCGTGCAGGGCGTCGACCACATCGTGCCGGTGGACATCTACCTGCCCGGCTGCCCGCCGCGGCCGGAGATGCTCACGCACGCGATCCTCGCGCTGCACGACCAGATCCAGAACGCGCCCCTCGGCGTCAACCGCACGGAGGCGGCCGCGGCCGCCGAGGCCGCCGCGCTCGCCGCGACGCCGACCTCGCACATGACGGGGCTCCTGCGGTGACGCCGGAGCACGCACCCGAGAAGCGCCCGGCGGAGGGCGACGCGCCCGTGCCGGCGGGGGAGAAGGCCGACGCCGCGTCGGCCGTCAAGCCCGGCGCGGAGGGCACCGCCCCGTCGGCCGCCGTCGCGCAGCAGACGTCGGCCGCTGCCCTCGAGGCGGGGTCGCAGAACGTCGGCGCGGGCGCCGCGCGCACGCCGCTCGACATCGTCGACGTGCGGACCGGCATGTTCGGCGTCGCGGGCTCGGGCGACACGTCCGGCTACGGCGGGCTCGTGCGCACCGTCGCGATGCCCGGGCCGAGCGAGCGGCCGTACGGCGGCTGGTTCGACGAGGTCGTCGACGTGCTGACCGAGGTGCTCGACGAGTCCGGCACGGGCTTCGCGAACGCCGTCGAGTACGTGACGGTCGACCGCGAGGAGCTCACGCTGCACGTGCGGCGCGAGCACGTCGTCGAGGTCGCCCGGGCCCTGCGCGACGACCCGGACCTGCGGTTCGAGATGAGCCTCGGCGTCAGCGGCGTGCACTTCCCGCACGAGACCGGCCGCGAGCTGCACGCCGTCTACCACGTCGTCTCGATCACCCACGGGCGCCGCCTGCGGTTCGAGGTCGCCGTCGCGGACGACGACCCGCACGTCCCGTCCACCACGGCGGTCTACCCCGCCAACGACTGGCACGAGCGCGAGACCTGGGACTTCTTCGGCATCGTCTTCGACGGCCACCCCGGGCTCGCGCGCATCGAGATGCCCGACGACTGGCCGGGCCACCCGCAGCGCAAGGACTACCCCCTCGGGGGCATCCCGGTCGAGTACAAGGGCGCCTCCGTGCCGCCCCCGGACCAGCGGAGGTCGTACAGCTGATGACCGCCCCCACGTCGCACACCCCCCACGCCACGGCGCACGTCGTCGACGACGAGACCACCGGCCGGCCCACCTTCGAGGCGTCCGGCGGCGACTGGTCCGACATCGCCGAGGAGGCCGCGCGCCTCGGCGAGGAGCGCATCGTCGTCAACATGGGCCCGCAGCACCCGTCGACGCACGGCGTGCTCCGGCTCATGCTCGAGATCGACGGCGAGACCGTCACCGAGGCCCGGGCCGGCATCGGCTACCTGCACACGGGCATCGAGAAGAACATGGAGTACCGCACCTGGACCCAGGGCGTGACGTTCTGCACCCGCATGGACTACGTCGCCCCGCTGTTCCAGGAGGCGGCCTACTGCCTCGCGGTCGAGAAGCTGCTCGGCATCACGGACGACGTGCCCGAGCGGGCGACCGTCATCCGCGTGCTGATGATGGAGCTCAACCGCATCTCGTCGCACCTCGTCTGCCTGGCCACGGGCGGCAACGAGCTCGGCGCGACGACGATCATGACCGTCGGCTTCACCGCCCGCGAGCAGGTCCTCCAGGTCTTCGAGCTCATCACCGGCCTGCGCATGAACCACGCGTACATCCGCCCCGGCGGCGTCGCGCAGGACGTGCCGCCCGGGTCGATCGACTCGGTGCGCGAGGCCCTGGTGCAGATGCGGCACTACTTCCGCCAGCTCGAGGACCTCATGCTGGCCAACCCGATCCTGCAGGCGCGCCTCAAGGACGTCGGGACGCTCAACCTCGCGGCGTGCACGGCCCTCGGCATCACCGGCCCGGTGCTGCGCTCGACGGGCCTGCCGTACGACGTGCGCAAGGCGGCGCCGTACTGCGGCTACGAGACCTACGACTTCGACGTGCCGGTGAACGACGGCGCCGACTCGTGGTCGCGGGTGCTGCTGCGGATGGAGGAGTGCTACCAGTCCATGCGGATCGTCGAGCAGTGCCTCGACCGGCTCGCCGCGCTGCCCGCGGGCGACGTGATGGTGCACGACAAGAAGGTCGCGTGGCCGGCGCAGCTGGCGATCGGCACCGACGGCATGGGCAACTCGCTCGGGCACATCCGGGAGATCATGGGCACCTCGATGGAGGCCCTGATCCACCACTTCAAGCTGGTGACGGAGGGCTTCCGCGTCCCGGCCGGCCAGGTGTTCCAGACGGTCGAGCACCCGCGCGGCGAGCTCGGCGTGCACCTCGTCTCCGACGGCGGGACGAAGCCGTACCGCGCGCACTTCCGCGACCCGTCCTTCAACAACCTGCAGGCCGTCTCGATGATGTGCGAGGGCGGGCAGGTGGCCGACGTCGTCGTCGCCGTCGCGTCGCTCGACCCGGTGCTGGGAGGGGTGGACCGCTGATGTCGGTGCAGCACGAGACGCCGGCGGCGAACCCCGCCGGCCGCACGCCGGGGGAGCGCCACGCCACCGGCTACGACGACGCGACGCGCGAGCGCCTCGCCGCCGACGCGGCGCAGATCATGGCGCGCTACCCGCAGGAGCGCTCGGCCCTGCTGCCGATGCTGCACCTGGTGCAGGCGGAGGACGGCTACGTCAGCCCGCGCGGCATCGCGTTCTGCGCCGCGCAGCTGGGCCTGACGACGGCCGAGGTCTCGGCGGTCGCGACGTTCTACACGCAGTACAAGCGCCACCCCAACGGCACGTACACCGTGGGCGTCTGCACCAACACGCTGTGCGCGGTGATGGGCGGCGACGCCATCTGGGAGGAGCTCACGGAGCACCTCGGCGTCGACCACGACGAGACCACCGAGGACGGCGCGATCACGCTCGAGCGCATCGAGTGCAACGCGGCGTGCGACTACGCGCCGGTCGTGATGGTCAACTGGGAGTTCTTCGACGACCAGACGCCGCAGTCGGCGCGCGACGTGGTGGACCGGCTGCGCGAGGGCGTGCCGGTCGCGCCGACCCGCGGTGCCGCCTCCGTCTGCACCTTCCGGCAGATGAGCCGGGTCCTCGCGGGCTTCCCCGACGGCCGCGCCGACGAGGGCGTGGGGGCCGGCCCCGCGACGCTGCGCGGCACGCTGCTGGCGAAGGAGAAGGGCTGGCGCGCGCCGGACTTCCCCGACGTGCAGCACGTCGAGGGTCAGGTCTCCCCGTCGGGCGGCGCGCCCGCCGGGCAGGCGCAGCCCGAGGACGCCAAGCCCGCCGCCACCGGCGCGGGCCCCACCCCGGCCGGTCAGCAGCCCGGTGCCGACCCCAAGGTCGGCGCCGAGGAGTCCAGCGCCCAGCGCCCGGCGACGACGCCGTCCGACTCCTCGCCCGAGGGTCAGCAGCGCCGGCAGCGCACCGACGACGCGAAGGAGTCGTGATGACGACCCTGGCACCCGTCCTGTCCGCGCACTGGGACGCGGACCGCTCGTGGACCCTGGCGACCTACGAGGACAACGGCGGCTACCGCGGCCTGCGCCGCGCGCTGAACATGCAGCCCGCCGACGTCGTGACGATGGTCAAGGAGTCGGGCCTGCGCGGCCGCGGCGGCGCCGGCTTCCCGACGGGCATGAAGTGGGGCTTCCTGCCCGCGCCCGACGGCGGCCCGCGCTACCTCGTCGTCAACGCGGACGAGTCCGAGCCGGGCACCTGCAAGGACATCCCGCTGATGATGGCGAGCCCGCAGGCGCTCGTGGAGGGCGTGGCCATCACGTCCTACGCGATCGGCTGCACGCACGCGTTCATCTACGTGCGCGGCGAGGTGCTGCACGTGTACCGCCGCATGCTGCGCGCCGTCGAGGAGGCGTACGAGGCCGGGTACCTGGGCAAGGACATCCTCGGCACGGGCGTCGACCTCGACGTCACCGTGCACGCCGGCGCCGGTGCGTACATCTGCGGCGAGGAGACGGCGCTGCTCGACTCGCTCGAGGGACTGCGCGGCCAGCCGCGGCTCAAGCCGCCGTTCCCCGCGGTCGCCGGCCTGTACGCGCGCCCGACGGTCGTGAACAACGTCGAGTCGGTGGCGTCGGTGCCGGGCATCCTCGTCGGCGGCGCGTCGTGGTTCACGTCGATGGGGACCGAGCGCTCCGCGGGGCACGGGCTGTTCTCGCTGTCGGGCCACGTCGAGCGCCCCGGTCAGTACGAGGCGCCGCTCGGCATCACGCTGCGCGAGCTGCTCGACATGGCGGGCGGCGTCCGGGCGGGCCACGAGCTGAAGTTCTGGACGCCCGGCGGGTCGTCGACGCCGATCTTCACCGCCGAGCACCTCGACGTGCCGCTGGACTACGAGTCGGTCGGCAAGGCCGGCTCGATGCTCGGCACACGTGCGCTGCAGATCTTCGACGAGACCGTCTCGGTGGTCCGCGCGGTGACGCGGTGGATGGCGTTCTACAAGCACGAGTCGTGCGGCAAGTGCACGCCGTGCCGCGAGGGCACGTTCTGGCTGCTGCAGGTGCTGCAGCGGCTCGAGGCCGGGCAGGGCACGAGCGGGGACATCGACCTCCTGCTCGACCTGTGCGACAACATCCTCGGCCGCTCCTTCTGCGCGCTCGGCGACGGGGCGACGAGCCCGGTCACGAGCGCCGTGAAGTACTTCCGGGAGGAGTTCGAGGCGGGCACGCACACGCCCGCCGACGTCCTCTTCCCGCCGGAGCGCAGCGCGCGCTTCGAGTACACGCCGCGTCGTCGCACGCAGCTCGCGGGGGTGCACGCATGACCATCACGACGCCCAACCGGCGCACCGACGCGCGCGCGGACGCGGCCACGCCGCTCGTCCCCGCCGCGCCCCCGGCGCACGAGCCGGAGCCCGAGGCGACCGTCACGTTCGAGATCGACGGCCTGGAGACGACCGTGCCCAAGGGCACGCTCGTCATCCGCGCCGCCGAGCGCCTCGGCATCCAGATCCCGCGGTTCTGCGACCACCCGCTGCTCGCGCCCGCCGGCGCGTGCCGGCAGTGCCTCGTCGAGGTGTGGGCGCCGGGCCGCGACGGCAACCTCGCGAAGATGCCGAAGCCGCAGGCCTCCTGCACGCTCGAGGCCACGCCCGGCATGCAGGTCAGGACGCAGCACACGTCGCCCGAGGCCGACAAGGCGCAGCACGGCGTCATGGAGCTGCTGCTCATCAACCACCCGCTCGACTGCCCGGTCTGCGACAAGGGCGGCGAGTGCCCCCTGCAGAACCAGGCGATGAGCAACGGGCGCACCGCGACGCGGTTCGTCGACGTGAAGCGGACGTTCCCCAAGCCCATCGCGGTCTCGACGCAGGTGCTGCTCGACCGCGAGCGGTGCGTGCTGTGCCAGCGGTGCACGCGGTTCTCCGAGGAGGTCGCCGGCGACGTCTGGATCGACCTGCAGAAGCGCGGCGCGCAGCAGCAGATCGGCACGTTCGACACCGAGGTGCTCGGGTTCGCGGGGGAGACGCCCGTCGGCGCCGCCACCCTCGACACGAGCGGTCGCCCGTTCTCGTCCTACTTCTCCGGCAACACGGTGCAGATCTGCCCGGTCGGCGCGCTGACGTCGGCCGCGTACCGGTTCCGCGCGCGCCCGTTCGACCTCGTCTCGACGCCCGGCGTCGCCGAGCACGACAGCAACGGGTCGGCCATCCGCGTGGACCACCGCCGCGGCGTCGTGCTGCGGCGCCTCGCCGGCGAGGACCCGACCGTCAACCAGGAGTGGGTGACGGACAAGGACCGCTTCGCGTTCCGCTGGCAGTCGGCCGCCGACCGGATCACCACGCCGATGGTGCGCCGGCCGCAGGGCGACGGCACGCGCGGCCCGCTCGAGCCGTGCAGCTGGTCGGAGGCGCTCGAGACCGCCGCCGTCGGCCTGCAGGCCGCGGTCGAGGCGGGCGCGGGCGCCGGCGTGCTGCCCGGCGGTCGCCTCACGCTCGAGGACGCCTACGCGTACGCCAAGCTCGCGCGCGTCGCGCTGCGCAGCAACGACGTCGACCACCGGTCGCGCCCGCACTCCCCGGAGGAGGAGGCGTTCCTCGGCCACGTGGTCGCGGGGCGCACGCTCACCGTCACGTTCGCCGACCTCGTCGCCGCGCCCACGGTGCTGTGCGTCGCGTACGAGCCGGAGGAGGAGGGCGGCATCGTCTTCCTGCGGCTGCGCGACCGCGTCGTCGCCGGCCGGACGCGCGTGCTGTCGGTCGCCGCGCTCGCGAGCCGCGGGCTGGAGCGCCTGGACGCCACGCTGCTGCGCGCCGCCCCCGGCACCGAGCCCGAGGTGATCGACGCGCTCGACGCGGGCGCGTCCGAGCCGCTGCTCGCCGACGCCGCCGGTGCGCTGGCGGCGGACGGTGCCGTGATCCTCGTCGGGGAGCGCGCGGCCGAGGTGCCGGGCCTGCTGTCCGCGGTGCTCCGGCTCGCGGGGCGCACGGGCGCCCGTCTCGCGTGGGTGCCCCGGCGCGCCGGCGAGCGGGGCGCGGTCGAGGCCGGCACGCTGCCGGGCCTGCTGCCCGGCGGCCGCCCGGTCGCCGACTCCGCGGCGCGCGTCGACATGGCCGCCGTCTGGGGCGTGGACGACCTGCCCGCGACGCCCGGCCGCAGCGCGGACGAGATCCTGCGTGCCGCGGCGGAGCGCCGGCTCGGCGCCCTCGTCGTGGGCGGTGTCGACCCCGCCGACCACGCCGACCCGCGGCTCGCGCGCGCGGCGCTGGACGCGGTGCCGTTCCTCGTCTCGCTCGAGGTGCGCGCGTCGGAGGTCACCGACCGCGCGGACGTCGTGCTGCCGGTCGCGCCGCCGGTGGAGAAGCCCGGCACGTTCGTCACCTGGGAGGGGCGCCCGCGCCCGTTCGCGCAGGCGCTGACGAGCACGTCGATGGCCGACCACCGCGTGCTCGACCGCCTCGCGGACGCGATGGGCGTCGAGCTCGGCACGGGCTCGCTCGCCGCGGTGCACGCCGAGCTCGACCAGCTCGGCGGCTGGGACGGCGCGCGCCTGCCGGCGCCGGACGTCGACGTGGCCGAGCCGCCCGCGGTCCCGCCGGGGCACGCGGTGCTCGCGACGTGGCACCTGCTGCTCGACGGCGGCCGCCTCCAGGACGGCGAGCCGTACCTGGCCGGCACGGCGAAGAGCCCGCTCGCGCGCGTCTCGGCCGCCACGGCCGCGGCCGTGGGCGTCGAGGACGGCGCCGAGCTCGAGGTCGCGACCGACCGCGGCACCGTGCGGCTCCCCGTGCTGGTCACCGACATGCCGGACCACGTGGTGTGGCTGCCGACGAACGCACGCGGCTGCGCGGTCCGCGACGTGCTGGGCGCCGGTGCCGGCACCGTGGTGCGGCTCGCGCCCGCCCGCTCGGGCGTCGCGCCGGTCGCCGCCGCCGCGCCGTCCACCGGCCCGGTCACGGGGGACACCGCGGACGCCGTGTCCGGCGTCCGCATCGACGAGGGGGAGCGCGCATGAGCCCGCTGCTGCTGCCGGCGGCCGTCGGCGACGGCGCCCAGGTCGGCGTGAGCGCCGACTTCAGCCAGGACGTGTTCTGGGTGTGGCTGCTCAAGGCCGTCGCGATCATCGTGTTCCTGCTCACGAGCGTGCTCATCGCCATCTGGTTCGAGCGCAAGGTCGTCGCGCGCATGCAGGTGCGGCCCGGCCCCAACGTGCACGGCCCGTTCGGCCTGCTGCAGTCGCTCGCCGACGCGATGAAGCTCCTCGTCAAGGAGGACGTCACCGTCAAGGCGGCCGACAAGCTCGTCTACATCCTCGCGCCGATGATCGCCGTGTTCTGCTCGCTGCTCGTCTACGCGGTCATCCCGTTCGGGCCCGAGGTGAGCATCTTCGGCGTCGTGACGCCGCTGCAGCTCACCGACTTCCCCGTCGCGGTGCTCTACATCCTCGCGTGCGCGTCCGTCGGGGTGTACGGGATCGTGCTCGGCGGCTGGTCCTCGAGCTCGACCTACCCGCTCCTCGGCGGGGTGCGCTCCACGGCGCAGGTCATCTCGTACGAGCTGGCCATGGGCCTCTCGCTCGTCAGCGTGTTCATCATGGCGGGGTCGATGTCGACGTCGCAGATCGTCGACTCCCAGACGCAGGTCTGGTGGTTCCTGCCCCTGCTGCCCGCGTTCGTCATCTACCTCGTGTCGATGGTCGGCGAGACGAACCGCCTGCCGTTCGACCTCCCCGAGGCCGAGGGCGAGCTGGTCTCCGGCTACATGACCGAGTACTCGTCGATGAAGTTCGCGTGGTTCTTCCTCGCCGAGTACATCAACATGCTCAACGTCTCGGCGGTCGCGACGACCCTCTTCCTCGGCGGCTGGCGCGCGCCGTTCGTCCCGGCCGACAGCTTCCTGCAGCAGGGCTGGTGGCCGGTGCTGTGGTTCCTCGCCAAGGTCTGGTTCTTCATGTTCCTGTTCGTGTGGATCCGCGGGTCCGTCCTGCGCTTCCGCTACGACCAGTTCATGAAGATCGGCTGGAAGGTGCTCATCCCGGCCGCGCTCGTGTGGGTCGTCGCGGTGGCGCTCGTGCAGGCCGTCCGCCAGCTGTGGGACGTCGACCTGCGCACCACGCTGTTCGTGCTCGCGGGGATCGTGGTCGTCGGGATCGTCGTGTCGTTCCTGGTCCCCGAGAAGCAGCCCGCGCCGGAACCACCGGCGGACCCCGAGCCGTTCGACCCGTTCCGCGACGGGTACCCCGTCCCGCCGCTGCCCGGCCAGGTGCTGCCGCCGTCCCCGCGCGCGCAGCGCCGGCTCGCGGCGACCGCGACCGACGCCGCCCCCGCGGCGCTCCCGTCAGGCCCGTCCGGACCCGAGACCCCGCAGGAGGTGCGCGGTGGCTGAGCGCAGGAAGAAGCCGACCGGCGACGTCGGCCGGCAGGGCCGCGACGTCGAGCGCGCCCCGCGCGGCGGCGAGGTCGACCGGCCCACCGAGGGCTACGAGTCGCTCATCGAGAAGCGCTCGGGCCTGTCCGAGCTGCTCGCCCCCGTCGGCGGGTTCGGCGTGACGCTGTCGAACATGTTCCGCCCGACCGTGACGGAGCAGTACCCGCGCGAGCAGGTGCCGACCAAGCCGCGGTACCACGGGCGCCACCAGCTCAACCGGTACGCCGACGGGCTGGAGAAGTGCATCGGCTGCGAGCTGTGCGCGTGGGCCTGCCCCGCGGACGCGATCTACGTCGAGGGGGCCGACAACACCCCCGACGCGCAGTTCTCGCCGGGGGAGCGGTACGGCCGCGTCTACCAGATCAACTACCTGCGCTGCATCTTCTGCGGCCTGTGCATCGAGGCGTGCCCGACCCGCGCGCTCACGATGACGAACGAGTACGAGCTCGCGGGCCCCACGCGCGCGGGCATGATCTGGGAGAAGCAGGACCTGCTCGCGCCGCTGCGCTCCGGCCAGCTCGCGAGCCCGCACCCGATGGTCGAGGGCACGACGGACACCGACTACTACCGCGGCGACGTCACGGGCGTGACCGAGGACCAGGTCGCGTGGGTCGCGGAGCACCGTCCCGACGACCCGACGCTGCCCGTCAACGCCGAGCAGGGCGCGACCGTGCCCGACCTCGGCGAGACGCGCCTCGCGCAGGCCGCCGTCACCGCCGCCGCGCGCCGCCAGGGAGGGGCCCGATGAGCGGCACGCTCGCGACCGTGCACGCCGCGCTTCCCGCCGTGCTGCCGACGGTGCTGCCCGCCGCGCTCGAGGAGACCGGGCGCACGACGACCGGCGAGGCGGTGCTGTTCTGGGTGCTCGCGCCGATCATGGTGCTCGCCGCGCTCGGCCTGCTGTTCGCGCGCAAGACCGTGCACGCCGCGCTCGCGGTCGTCGTCGTGATGGTGTCGCTGGCGTTCCTCTACGTCGCGCAGGACGCCGTGTTCCTCGGCGTCGCGCAGGTCGTCGTGTACACCGGCGCGGTCATGATGCTGTTCCTCTTCGTGCTCATGCTCGTGGGCGTCGACCGGTCCGACTCGCTCGTGGAGACGATCCGCGGGCAGCGGTGGATCGGGGTGCTCGCGGGCCTCGGGCTCGGCGTCGTGCTGGCCGGCGTGCTCGGGCGGGCGACGTACGCACCGGCCCGCGGGCTCGTCGAGGCCAACGCCGCCTCGAACCCCGTGGGCGTGGCGCGGCTGGTCTTCGGGGACCACGTGCTCGCGTTCGAGGTCGTGGGCTGCCTGCTCGTGGTGGCCGCGCTCGGCGCGCTCGTGCTCACGCACCGCCGCCGCCTCACGCCGCGCATCGGCCAGCGCGAGCTCGCCGAGCGCCGCGTGCGCGAGGGCGGCAGCCTCGTGCCGCTGCCCGCGCCCGGTGTCTACGCGCGGCACAACGCCATGGACGTGCCGGCCCTCGGGCCCGACGGCCGGCCGCTCGAGCACTCGGTGCCGCGCGTGCTGCGCGTGCGCGGCCAGGAGGCCGACGCGCGCGAGTACGCCGCTCGCATCGACCGCGTGCTGGCGGGCGGCTGGGCCAACGGCGCCGGGTCGTTCACGTCCGCCACCGGGGACGGCCCGCCGCTCGGCGCGCGTGCCCTCGCGGTGCACGCCGCCGGCCAGGAGGACGCCCCGCCGGACGCGCCGGGCGGCGCGGACGGCGCCGACGAGCCGTCCGCCGCGAGCGCCGACGCGCACACCGCCGACGGGGACGAGATGCGCGACGAGGAGGTCGTCCGGTGAGCCTGACCCACTACCTCGTGCTGGCCGCGGTCCTGTTCGCGATCGGTGCGACCACGGTCCTGCTGCGGCGCAACGCGATCATCGTGTTCATGGGCGTGGAGCTCATGCTCAACTCGACGAACCTGCTGCTCGTGACGTTCTCGCGCTACCACGGGAACCTCACCGGCCAGGTGCTCGCGTTCTTCGTGATGGTCGTCGCGGCCGCGGAGGTGGTCGTCGGGCTGGCGATCATCGTGTCGATCTTCCGGACCCGGCGCTCGGCCTCCGTCGACGACGTCAACCTGCTGAAGAGCTGAGGGGCGGCACGTGCACACCCTGATGTCCCTGACGACGCCTGCCGTCGTGGCCGCCGCGGACCCCGCGGTGGCGACCGCGCCGTGGGGCGGCGCGCGCACCGCCGCGCTGCTGGTGGTCCTGCCGCTGCTGTCGGCCGCCGTCCTGCTCCTGCTCGGTCGCCGCGCCGACCGGTGGGGCCACTGGCTCGGCGTGCTCGCGTCCGCCGCGTCGTTCGTGGTCGCCGCCGTCCTGCTGATCGGGCTGCTCGGCCGCCCGGCGGAGGAGCGCGTGCACGACGTGTCCTTCGGCACGTGGGTCGACGCCGGCGCGCTGAGCGTCGACGCCGGCCTGCGCGTGGACCCGCTCTCGCTCACGTTCGTGCTGCTCGTGACGTTCGTCGGCACGCTCATCCACGTCTACTCCGTGGCGTACATGGACCACGACGTCGACCGCCGGCGCTTCTTCGCGTACCTCAACCTGTTCGTCGCGGCGATGCTCCTGCTGGTGCTCGCCGACTCCTACCTGCTGCTGTTCGTCGGCTGGGAGGGCGTCGGCCTGGCGTCGTACCTGCTCATCGGGTTCTGGAACCACAACACCCCGTACGCGGTGGCGGCCAAGAAGGCGTTCGTCGCCAACCGCGTCGGCGACGTGGGCCTCATCCTCGCGATGGGCCTGATGTTCGCGACCTTCGGCAGCCTCGACTTCGGCACGGTGCACGCGGGCGTCGCGCAGGCGAGCGAGGGGACCCTCACGCTCATCGGCCTCGCGCTGCTGCTCGCTGCGTGCGGCAAGTCGGCGCAGTTCCCGCTCCAGTCGTGGCTCGGCGACGCGATGGCGGGCCCGACGCCGGTCTCGGCGCTCATCCACGCGGCCACCATGGTCACCGCGGGCGTCTACCTCATCGTGCGCTCGGGCGTGATCTACGCGGCGGCGCCGACCGCCCAGCTGGTCGTCGCGGTGGTCGGCACGATCACGCTGCTGTTCGGCGCGGTCGTGGGCTGCGCGAAGGACGACATCAAGAAGGCGCTCGCCGCCTCGACGATGTCGCAGATCGGCTACATGGTGCTCGCCGCGGGCCTCGGGCCCGTCGGGTACGCCTTCGCGATCTTCCACCTCGTCACGCACGGCTTCTTCAAGGCCGGCATGTTCCTCGGCGCCGGGTCCGTCATGCACGGCATGGACGACCAGGTCGACATGCGCCGGTTCGGCGGCCTCGGCCGGTACATGACGATCACGTACGTCACGTTCATGGCCGGCTGGCTCGCGATCCTCGGCGTCTTCCCGTTCGCCGGCTTCTGGAGCAAGGACAAGATCATCGAGGCCGCGTTCGTGCCGGTCGACGGCGAGCCGTGGCGGGCCTGGGTGTTCGGCGGGATCGCGCTGCTCGGCGCCGGCATCACGGCGTTCTACATGTCGCGCCTGTTCTTCCTCACCTTCGAGGGGCAGAAGCGCTGGTCCGCGCGGCGCGACGGGTCGGCGCAGCACCCGCACGAGTCGCCGCTGCTCATGACGGTCCCGATGATCGTGCTCGCGGTCGGCTCGGTGGGCCTCGGCTGGCTGCTCTCGGGCGCCGGGTTCGTCGAGTGGCTGGAGCCGTCCGTCGGGCACGCCGAGCACCACGAGCCCGTGCTGCCGGTGCCGGTCATCGTCGGCGCCACGCTCGCCCTCGTGCTGGTCGGCGTCGTGCTCGCGTGGCGCATGTACGCGGTCGGGCAGGTCCCCGTCGCGCCCCCGCGCGGCACGGTCGCCACCCGGGCGGCCCGCAAGGACCTCTACCAGGACGTCGTCAACGACGCCGTCCTCGTCGAGCCCGGCCGGTACCTGACGCGCTCGCTCGTGTACGGGGACAAGGCCGTCGTCGACAACGCGGCGACCGGCCTCGGCCGCGCCACGGTCGGCGTCGGCGACGCGGTGCGCCGCGTGCAGAACGGGTACGCCCGGTCCTACGCCGCGTCGATGCTCATCGGGCTCGTGGCGCTCACGGTCGTCGTCCTGGCCGTGCGCGGCTGAGGCGGAGGAGGCGGACAGATGACGGACTTCCCCTGGCTCACCGCGCTGGTGGTGCTGCCCGTGCTCGGCGCGGTCGCGCTGTGGGCGCTGCCCGCGGGCGCGCGCCGGCACAGCCGGACCCTCGCGCTCGCGGTCGCGCTGCTCGAGCTGCTGCTGACGGCCGCCGCGTTCGGCGCCTTCGACACCGCGGCGGCCGGCACGCACCAGCTCGCCGAGACGTACCCCTGGATCCCGGCGTTCGGCGTCTCGTGGGCGCTGGGCGTCGACGGCGTCGGCCTGGCCCTCATCGCGATGTCGGTGGTGCTCGTGCCGCTCGTCGTGCTGGCCGCCTGGCGCGAGCAGGGCGCCGGCGACGTGCCGACCGACCGGCTGCGGCACTACCTGGCGCTGGTCCTGCTGCTCGAGGCGTTCGTCGTCCTCGTGTTCGCGGCGCGCGACGCTTTCCTGTTCTACGTCGTCTTCGAGGCGATGCTCATCCCCGTCTACTTCATGATCGGCGGGTTCGGCGGGGCGCGGCGCCGGTACGCCGCGGTGAAGTTCCTGCTGTACTCGCTCGCCGGCGGGCTGATCATGCTGATCGGCGTCATCGGGCTCTACCTGCAGGGGCCGCGCGGGCCGCAGGGCTTCCTCGTCGACAACCTCACGGGCCTCACGCTCGACCCGACGCTCGAGCGGTGGCTGTTCCTGTCGTTCTTCGTCGCGTTCGCCATCAAGGCGCCGATGTTCCCCGTGCACACCTGGCTGCCCGACGCGGCCGAGCAGGCGCCCGCCGGCACGTCGACGCTGCTCGTCGGCGTCCTCGACAAGGTCGGCACGTTCGGCATGCTGACGCTCTGCCTGCCGCTGTTCCCGGACGCGTCGCGCTGGGCCGCGCCGGCCGTCATCGCGCTCGCCGCGGTCTCGGTGCTCTACGGCGCGCTGCTCGCCATCGGGCAGAAGGACCTCATGCGGCTGGTCGCGTACACGTCGGTGTCGCACTTCGGCTTCATCGTGCTCGGCATCTTCGCGTTCACGTCGACGTCGGTGGCCGGCTCGTCGTTCTACATGGTCAACCACGGGCTCTCGACCGGGGCGCTGTTCCTGCTCGTCGGCTTCCTCGCCGCGCGGCGCGGGTCGCAGCAGGTCGCGGACTTCGGCGGCCTGCAGAAGGTGGTGCCGGTCATGGCGGGGATGTTCCTCGTCGTCGGCCTGTCCGCCCTGTCGCTGCCCGGCCTCTCGACGTTCGTCAGCGAGATCCTCGTGCTCGTCGGCAGCTTCGGCCGGCACCCCGTCGCGGCGACCGTCGCGACACTCGGCGTCGTGCTCGCCGCCGTCTACGTGCTGTGGACGTACCAGCGGCTCTTCACCGGGCCGGTGCGTCCCGAGCTGGCCGCCATGCCGGAGGCGTCGGCGCGCGAGCGCTGGGTCGTCGGCCCGCTCATCGCCGCGATGCTCGTGCTCGGGTTCCTGCCCGGGCCCGCGCTCGACCTCGTGCGGCCCGCCGCCGAGACGACGCTCACGCAGGTGGGCGTCGAGGACGTCGAGCCCGACGTCCTCGTTGCCGTGCCCGCGTCCGAGGAGGGGAGCGACCGGTGAACACCTTCACCGCACCCGACATCGCCTGGGGCCCGCTGGTCCCGGTGCTCGTCGTGCTGCTGGCGGCCGTCGTCGGCGTGCTCGTCGAGGCCTTCGTGCCCGACCGGCTGCGCCGCCCCGTGCAGCTCGGCCTGAGCGTCGCCGCCCTCGCGGGCGCCCTCGTCGCCGTCGCCGCCCTGTGGTCGGACGTGCGGCGCACCGGCGGCACCGACGTGCTCACCGGGTCGCTCGTCGTCGACGGGCCGACGCTCGTGCTGCAGGCCACGCTCGCGCTCCTCGCGCTGCTGTCCGTGCTGCTCTTCGCCGACCGCCTCACCGGCGGCGAGGACGCGTTCGCGCCGTCCGGTGCCGCCGTGCCCGGGTCGGACTACGAGGAGGTGGCGCGCCGCAAGGGACTGCGCCAGACCGAGGTCTTCCCGCTCCTGCTCTTCGCCACCGGCGGGATGATGATCTTCCCCGCGACGGCCGACCTGCTGACGCTGTTCGTGGCGCTCGAGGTGCTGTCGCTGCCGCTGTACCTGCTCGCGGGCCTGGCGCGCCGGCGCCGCCTGCTGTCGCAGGAGGCGTCGATGAAGTACTTCCTGCTCGGCGCGTTCGCCTCCGCGATCATGCTGTTCGGCATCGCCCTGCTCTACGGCTACAGCGGGTCCGTGCGGTTCACGGACATCGCCGCCGCGACGAGCGTGCCGGGCGGCCTCGACGACCTGCTGCTGATCGGAGCGGTGCTGCTGCTCGCAGGCCTGCTGTTCAAGGTCGGCGCGGTGCCGTTCCACATGTGGACGCCGGACGTCTACCAGGGCGCGCCCACACCCGTCACCGCCTTCATGGCCGCGTGCACCAAGGTCGCCGCGTTCGGCGCCCTGCTGCGCGTCGTCTACGTCATGCTGCCCGGCCTGTCCTGGGACCTCGAGGTGGTCCTCTGGGTCGTCGCGCTGCTCACCATGGTCGTCGGCACGGTCGCCGCGCTCGTCCAGACGGACGTCAAGCGCCTCCTCGCGTACTCGTCGATCGCGCACGCCGGGTTCGTGCTCACCGGCGTGGTGGCGCTCGAGGCGAGCGGCATCACCGCCGTGCTCTTCTACCTGCTGGCGTACGGCGCGACGACGGTCGGCGCGTTCGGCCTCGTGACCCTCGTGCGCGAGCGCGGCACCGGGGACGCCGACGGGGAGCCGGCCGTGCTCGGCGAGGCCACGCGGCTGTCCCAGTGGGCCGGGCTCGGGCGCACGCACCCGCTGCTCGCCGTGACGTTCACGCTCTTCCTGCTGTCGTTCGCCGGCATCCCGCTCACCGCCGGGTTCACCGGCAAGTTCGCCGTGTTCACCGCCGCCGTCGAGGGCGGCGCCTGGCCGCTCGCGCTCGTCGGCGTGCTCTCGTCGGTCGCGGCCGCGTTCTTCTACGTCCGCATCATCGTGCTGATGTTCTTCACCGACCCCGCCGGGGCGCGCGACGGCGTCCCGCGCGACGGTGCGGGTGCCGGTGGGCAGGACCGTGCCGGCGAGGGTGCGGGCGAGGACGGTGCGCGCGTGCCCGTGACCGTCGGTGGCGGCGCCACCGCCGCGGGAGCCGACGACGCGCCGGGCGCGGCGGCCGCGTCGGCGAGCGCGTCCCCGGCGACGTCCACCGGGACGGCGACCGAGCCCGCGCGCGGCGGCACCACCGTGGTCGGCGGCGAGGGGCTGACGGTCGTCGCGGTGGCGGTGTGCGCCCTGCTGACCGTCCTGCTCGGCGTCGTGCCGCAGCCGGTGCTCGACGCGATCGCGGACGTGGCGGTGCTGCTGCCGTGACCCGACCGCGCCGGTCCGGACGAATGCGGCGGAACCGGGCGTCCTCGACGTCCCGTTCCGTACGACGACGTGCGGACGGATAGGTTCGTCCCGTGACGACCGCCCTCGCCCTCCCGCTGCACGACGCCGAGCTGGCGGAGCGCCTCACGGGGCGCATGTCCCTGGTCGAGGAGCTGCTGCGCGACTCCGTCACGTCGACCGACCCGATCGCCGACCTCGCGTCGCGGCACCTGGTCAACGCGGGCGGCAAGCGCCTGCGGCCGCTCCTCACGCTCCTGACGGCCGAGCTCGGCCACGCCGACCGTCGGGAGGTCGTCGACGCGGCCGCCGTCGTCGAGCTCACGCACCTCGCGACGCTGTACCACGACGACGTCATGGACTCCGCGCCGGTGCGCCGGGGGGCGCCGTCGGCGCACGAGGTCTGGGGCAACTCCGTCGCGATCCTCACGGGCGACCTGCTGTTCGCGCGGGCGTCGTCGCTCGTGTCGGGGCTCGGCCCGGAGGCGGTGCGCATCCAGGCGGCGACGTTCGAGCGCCTCTGCCTCGGGCAGCTGCACGAGACGGTCGGCCCGCGCGGCGACGAGGACCCGGTCGAGCACTACCTGCAGGTGCTCGCCGACAAGACGGCGTCGCTCATCGCGACGTCCGCGCGGTTCGGCGCGATGTTCGCCGGCTGCTCCGCGGAGGTCGTGCGCACCGTCACCCGGTTCGGCGAGTGCGTCGGCGTCGCGTTCCAGCTCGCCGACGACGTCATCGACCTCACGTCGGACGGCACGGTCACCGGCAAGACACCCGGCACCGACCTGCGCGAGGGCGTGCCGACGCTGCCCGCGCTGCTGCTGCGCGCCCGCGCCGGCGCCGCCGACGCCACGGACGCGGACCGGGCCGCGCTCGCCCTGCTGGACGGCGACCTCTCCGACGACGCCGCGCTGGCCGAGGCCGTCGCGGCGCTGCGCCAGCACGACGTCGTCGCCCGCACGCGTGCGAAGGCGGTGGAGCTGGCGCACCAGGCCGTGGCCGAGCTCGCGCCGCTGCCGGCCGGGCCCGTCAAGGACGCGCTCGTGGCCTTCGCCGAGGCCCTCGTCGACCGCGCCTCGTGAGCCGGGCGGCGTGATGGGAGCGGGCGTCGAGCTGCGGTCCGCGGTCGCCACGGACCGCGCGGCACGGGACACGAACGAGGACAGCGCGTGGGCGGCGGACGGCCTGTACGTCGTCGCCGACGGCATGGGCGGGCACGAGGCC
Organism: Cellulomonas sp. NPDC057328; assembly: GCF_042667215.1. Lineage (NCBI taxonomy): Bacteria > Bacillati > Actinomycetota > Actinomycetes > Micrococcales > Cellulomonadaceae > Cellulomonas > Cellulomonas sp. NPDC057328. The sequence continues at coordinate 32,811 of NZ_JBHUZW010000026.1, forward strand.
GGCGAGGTCGCGTCGCGCGTCGCGATCGAGGCGGTGAGCGCCCTCGCGGGCGCCGAGCCGACGCTCGACGACGCGGGCGACGTGCTGCGCGAGGCGCACCGGCGCGTCCGCGACCTGCCGGCGGGCGGCGAGCGACGTCCCGGCACGACCCTGACGGGCGTGGTCGTGACGAGCCGGGACGGCGAGCCGTGCTGGCTGGTCCTCAACGTCGGCGACTCCCGCACGTACCGCATGGTCGGCGGGATCCTCGAGCAGCTGACGCGCGACCACTCCGAGGTCGCCGAGCTCGTCGCGGACGGCCTCCTGTCGGTCGAGGACGCGGCGCACCACCCGCGCCGGCACGTCGTCACACGCGTGCTCGGCGGCGGCTCCGCGTCGGTCGAGCCCGACCTGTGGCTGTTCCCCGTGAGCCAGGGCGACCGGATGGTCGTCTGCTCCGACGGCCTGACCGACGTGCTCCCCGACGCCCGCATCCAGGCGGTGCTGCGCGTGCAGCCGGACGCCCGCGACGCGGCCGAGCGGCTCGTGCGCGAGGCGCTCGCCGCCGGCGCCCAGGACAACGTGACGGTGGTCGTGGTCGACGCGCTCACGGTCACGCGCACCGGCGCCCCGGACGCCGCCGGGCGATGACGGCCCGTCCGGCGGGGGCTCGGCCGTGAGCACGCGCGCCGCCGCCCCCCGGTGCGCCACGTGCGGCATGCCGTTGCCGCCCGAGGCGGCGTCGTGCTCCGTGTGCGGGGCCCGCGTGCCGCTCATCGCCCGCGCCGACCTGGCCCGGCGCGCCTCCGACGGCAGCACGACCGGCCGTCGCACGGCCGTGCCGTCGCCGCCCGTGCGCCACGAGGGACCGGACGACCGGCACCGGCGCGACGACCTGCCCGCCCCGGTCGCGCGCCGCACCGGCGACGCCGGCGCGACGCCGGCGCCGTTCGGCCCCGCGGTGCGCCGCCGGGCCGTCGAGGCGCCGCCCGTCCCGGAGCCCCCGTCCGTCGGCCGGCGCGTGCTCGCGCAGGTGGTCGACGCCGCCGTGCTCGGGATCGGGGCGGGCGCGGCCGCCGTGGCAGCGACGGCCGCGGGTGCGCCGCTGCTCTCGGCCGCCGCCACGGCCGCCGTCCTCGTCGCCGTCGCGCAGGTGGTCGCCGAGGGCGTGACCGGCTCGACGGCGGGTGCGGCGGCCCTCAACCTCCGCACCGTGACGCACGCGACCGGGGGCGCACCCGGCGTGGGGCGGGCCCTCGTGCGTCAGCTCGTCGTCGGGCTCGGCGCTGTGCTGCTGCTGGTCGGCTCGTGGCTGGTCGCGGCCTCCGCGGTGTTCGACCGCGGGCCGCACCGGCGCGGGTGGCACGACCGGGCGTCGGGGACCCGGGTGGTCGACGCCGCGACGCCCGCGGCGGCGCGCGGGCCGGGACCGGACGCCGCCGACCGCCCGGGGACGCCGCGCGACGCGGGGCACGCGTCCGCGCCGCCGCCCGCCCCCGGTGCGCCGGCAGCGCCCGCGTCGTCCGACCGGGGTACGTCCGCCGTCACCCCGTCCGAGCGTGAGTCGTCCGGTCCCGTGCGGTCCGACCCCGAGCCCGACCCCGCGCCGTCCGGAGCCCTGACGCCGCCGACGGCGCTCGCGCTCGACCGCGACCCCGCCGCCCCGTCCGCGTGGTCGGCGCCGACCGCCCCGCCGGCGTGGTCGCCGCCGGATGCGCCCGACCGCGGGGACGGTCCCGCCCTGCCCGCCGCCGGCGGCGAGCCCGACGGCACCGACCCGCGGCCGGCCCACCGCCTCCCGGACGCGCCCGTCCCCCCGGCTCCGGCCCCGGCGACGCCGCTGCCCCCGCCGCCCGCGGCGGTGCCCGAGGCGACCTCGCCCGGGGCGCACGACGAGCTCGTGGAGCTCGAGCACACCCGCGTGCGGGACCCTGCGCAGCTGCGGCGCCGGGCGGTCACGCTCGCCCTGCTCTTCGACACGGGCCCGCGCGTGCGGGTCGTCGGCCGTGGTCTCGCGGGCCGCGGCCCGCGCGCCGAGGACGGGTCGGACATCCTGCACGTGGTCGCGGTCGACGACCCGTCCCGGTCGGTGTCGCGCGTGCACCTCGAGTTCGGGCCGGAGGCGCCGGCGTCCGCGGACGACGTCGCGGGCGTGTGGGTGCTGGACCGCGGGTCGACGAACGGCACGGTCGTGGTCGCGCCGGACGGCGACGCGCGCGTGCTGCCCCCCGGCACGCGGGCCGTCGTGCGCGCCGGCTGGACGGTCCGGCTGGGGGAGCGGGTCGTGCGCGTCGAGGACGACTGACCGGTCCCGTCCGGGCCGGGTCCGGCCCGCGCGGCGTCAGCGCGCCGTCGCGGCCCCCGGGTCGGCCGCCGCGGGCGGCACCGCGGCCGCGTCCCGGGCCCGCGCGGCGAGGCGGGTCGCCCGCGCCGAGCGCAGCCCGTCGACGCTGAGCACGACCAGCGCGAGCCACACCAGCCCGAAGCCCCACCACCGGGCGGGCGGCATCTCCTCGTGCGCGACGAGCACCCCGATGGCGAGCTGCAGCACGGGCGCCAGGTACTGCAGCATCCCGACGACCGACAGCGGCAGGCGCCGTGCCGCGGAGTTGAACAGCAGCAGGGGCACGGCCGTGAGCACCCCGGACGCGGCCAGCCCGGCGGCGTGCCAGCCGCCGAGCGCACCCCACGTCCCGCCGCCGGCGGCGTGCAGCCACGCGAGGTAGCCGACCGCGACGGGGACGAGCACCGCCGTCTCGGCGGCGAGCCCCGGGAGGGCGGGGACGCGCGCGCCGACGGTGCTCTTGATGAGCCCGTACACGCCGAAGCTGGCGGCGAGCGTGAGCGCGATCCACGGCAGCCGGCCGAGCCCGGCCGTGATGACCACGACGGCGGCGGCGCCGAGACCGAGCGCGACCCACTGCACGGCGCGCAGCCGCTCGCCGAGCACGAGGACGGCCAGCCCCACGGTGACGAGCGGGTTGATGAAGTAGCCGAGCGCGGCGTCGACGACGTGCCCGGTCGTCACGCCGTGCACGAACACGAGCCAGTTCACGGCGAGCAGCACCGCCGCGAGCGTCAGCCGGGCGAGCAGCCGGCCGTCGCGCAGGAGCGTGACGAACACGCCCCACGTCCGGGTCGCGAGCAGCAGGACGACGCAGAACAGCAGGGACCACACGACGCGGTGGGCGATGATCTCGACCGGCCCGGCGGGGGCGAGCAGCGGGAAGTAGAGCGGCAGGCCGCCCCACAGCACGTAGGCGCCGACCCCGGCGGCGAGGCCGGCCCGGCGGTCGGGGGCGGGGGCGTCGGGCACACGTCACTGTAGGCGCGGCCCGCGCGGCCACGCGTCGCGCGGCGCGCGAACGGTTGACGGTGACGCGGGTCACGCCTAGTGTCGCGTTGCAGCATGTTGCGTACGTCACGCAAGCAGTTGCGACCCTGTCGTCGCGATGACGTGCGTGCGCCCCGGACGTCACGACGGCCGGGTCACCTCCTCCACCGCGACGCCGCCCGGCACGGGCGCGTCGCCTGCCCGGTGCAGCGCCGCGCCGGGCGAGCCGCCCGACGTCGTCGTCGGGCACGACCCGAGGAGACCCCGTGCCCGCATCACCCCCGGCCCGCCGTCGTCGCCCGTTCGCGGCGACGCTCGCGGCCCTGACCGCCGTCGCGCTGACGCTCGCCGGCGCCGTCGGCTCCGTCGCGTCCGCACCGCCCGCGCAGGCGGGCCCGCCCGGCGACCGGCCCGGCGTGCACCTCTTCCAGTGGACGTGGGACGCGATCGCCCGCGAGTGCACCGACGTCCTCGGCCCGGCCGGGTACGGCTGGGTGCAGACCTCACCGCCGAACGAGCACGCCGTCGTCGGCGGGCAGTGGTGGACGTCGTACCAGCCGGTCAGCTACCGCATCGAGTCCAAGCTCGGCACGCGCGCGGAGTACGCGGCCATGGTGTCCGCGTGCCGGTCGGCGGGCGTGAGCGTGATCGCCGACGTGGTGGTCAACCACATGAGCGGGCAGACCGGCGGGACCGGCTGGGCCGGCACGCAGTTCTCGACCGAGCGGTACCCCGGCCCGGCCGGCGGCTACGGCCCGCAGGACTTCCACGACTGCCGCACGGACATCGCGAGCTACCAGGACCGGTACCAGGTGCAGAGCTGCCGTCTGGTCGGCCTCCAGGACCTGCGCACGGAGTCGGAGTACGTGCGCCAGGAGATCGCGGACTACCTCAACGACCTCATCGCCCTCGGCGTGCGCGGGTTCCGCGTCGACGCCGCGAAGCACATCGCGGCGGCCGACCTCGAGGCCATCCGCGCCAAGCTGTCCGACCGCAGCGTCTTCGTCGTGCACGAGGTCATCGGCGCGGGCGGCGAGCCGATCCAGCCACGCGAGTACCTCGGCTCGGGCGACTCGCACGAGTTCAGCTACGCGCGCCACCTCGAGGGACGGTTCCAGGCGAACGAGCTCGCGAGCCTGCGCACGCTGGCGAGCCAGTCGTGGCTGCTGCCGTCCGACCGGGCGGGCGTCTTCGTCGACAACCACGACACCGAGCGCAACGGCGAGACGCTGTCGTACAGGAACGGCACCGACCACCGCCTCGCCAACGTGTTCATGCTCGCGTACCCGTACGGCTGGCCGACGGTCTACTCCGGCTACGCGTTCACCGACCACGACGCGGGCGCGCCGTCCGAGGCGAGCGGGGCCGTGCGCGACGCCGTGTGCGGGCAGGGCACGTGGACGTGCGCGCACCGCTGGAACGAGACCGCGCACATGGTCGGGTTCCGCAACGCGGCCGCCGGCACGGGTGTCACGGACTGGTGGGACGACGGCGGCAGCCGCATCGCGTTCGGGCGGGGGAGCGCCGGGTACGTCGCGCTCAACGCCGGGTCGTCGCCGCTGCAGCGCACGTTCCAGACGGCGCTGCCCGCGGGTGCCTACTGCGACGTGATCAGCGGCGAGCGGTCGGGCGGGTCGTGCACGGGCGCGACGGTGACGGTCGACGGCTCCGGGCGCGCGACCTTCACCGTGCCGGCGGAGGGTGCCGTCGCGGTGCACGTCGGCCAGCGCGCCACGGGCGGCACGCCGACGCCGCCCACGCCGAGCCCGACGGCGTCGTCCACCGCGGCGCCGGCCCAGGTCGCGTTCGGGGTGCACGCCACGACGACGTGGGGCCAGGACGTGTACGTCGTGGGCGACCACCCGTCCCTCGGTGGCTGGGACCCGGCGCGCGCGGTGGCGCTGTCGTCGGCCACGTACCCGGTCTGGCGGGGCGCGGTCGCGCTGCCCGCGGGGACGACGGTCGCGTACAAGTACGTCCGCCGGCAGGGCACCTCGGTCGTGTGGGAGTCCGGCGCGAACCGCACGGTGCGCGTGCCCGCGAGCGGCACGCTCGCGCTCGCGGACACGTGGCGCCCGTGACGCCGTCGGCGTCCGCGCGCGCCCGTCCCGCGGGCGCCTCCTGATCGCCGCCCGGCCCCGCGGTGCACGCCGCCGCGGGCCGGCCGGTGCGCGACGGGGTGGCGTCGGGCGCGTGGAGGTGACCGGCGCCACCCTGCTCGTGGGCCCCCGGAGGGGACGCCCTCCGGGGGCCGCCGACCCTCTGCACCGCGCTGACCTGCGCCGACGCCGGGAGTCCACATCGTGGGCTGTCCGTATCGTGGAGTGGACATGAGGGTGACCTCACCCGAGCGACTAGAATCGGGCGAGCAGCGCCCTCCGCGCGGACTGCACGCACGCCGCCTCGGGACGGGCCCACGCCCGCACCGCGGCCGTCGCGGCGGCCCGGCCCGACCGAGGGCTCCCCGACCGGAAGGCAGCCTCGACCCGTGAGCACCCCGACCCTGCGCGTCGCGATCGTCGGCGCGGGACCGGCCGGCATCTACGCGGCCGACATCCTGTCGAAGACCGACCTCGACGTCAGCATCGACCTGTTCGAGCGCCTCCCCGCGCCGTTCGGCCTCGTCCGCTACGGCGTGGCGCCCGACCACCCGCGCATCAAGCAGATCATCGTCGCGCTGCACAAGGTGCTCGAGCGCGGCGACATCCGGCTGATCGCGAACGTCGACTACGGCACGGACCTCAAGCTCGACGACCTGCGCCAGTTCTACGACGCGGTCATCTTCTCCACCGGCTCGATCCGGGACGCCGCCCTGCCGGTGCCGGGCATCGAGCTCGACGGCTCGTACGGCGCCGCCGACTTCGTGTCCTGGTACGACGGGCACCCCGACGTGCCGCGGACGTGGCCGCTCGAGGCGCAGCAGGTCGCCGTGCTCGGCGCCGGCAACGTCGCGCTCGACGTCGCGCGCATCCTGGCCAAGCACGCCGACGACCTGCTGCCGACCGAGGTGCCGGCCAACGTCTACGAGATCCTCAAGGCCAGCCCCGTCACGGACGTGCACGTGTTCGCCCGCCGCGGGCCGGCGCAGGCCAAGTTCTCGCCGCTCGAGCTGCGCGAGCTCGGCCACGTGCCGGACGTCGACGTCGTCGTGTACGACGAGGACTTCGACTTCGACGAGGGCTCCGAGGCCGCGATCCGCTCGAGCAACCAGACGAAGCAGGTCGTCAAGACCCTGACGGACTGGACGCTCAAGGACCCGGCCGAGATGACGGCCTCGCGCCGCATCCACCTGCACTTCCTGCACAAGCCGGTCGAGGTGCTGGGCGAGGACGGCAAGGTCGTCGGCCTGCGCACCGAGCGCACGAAGCTGCGGGGCGACGGCAACGTCGTGGGCACGGGGCAGACGTTCGACTGGCCGGTCCAGGCGGTCTACCGCGCGGTCGGCTACTTCGGCTCGCCGCTCGCCGACATCCCGTTCGACGACGTCGCGGGCGTCGTCCCCAACCACGAGGGCCGGGTCATCGACGTCGACGGCTCGCACCTGCCCGGCGTCTACGCCACGGGCTGGATCAAGCGTGGTCCCGTCGGCCTCATCGGCCACACCAAGTCCGACGCGTCCGAGACGATCCGCCACCTCGGCGAGGACGTCGCGGCCGGCGGCGACGCGTTCTACACCGCGACCGAGCGCGACCCGCAGGCCGTGCTCGAGCTGCTCACGGCCCGCGGCGCCGAGCCGATCGACTGGTCCGGCTGGGAGCTCCTCGACGCGTACGAGAAGTCGCTGGGGCAGCCGCACGGGCGCGAGCGCGTCAAGGTCGTGCCCCGCGAGGAGATGGTCGCGGTCGCGCTCGGACGGCAGCAGCCGACCGCCTGACGCACGGCGTCCGGCACCACCCGCAGCACCCGCGCAGGGCCCCGCACGCACCGCGTGCG
>NZ_JBHUZW010000027.1:0-39493 GCF_042667215.1 Cellulomonas sp. NPDC057328
CCCCGGATCGCCGGGGGGGCGACCGTGACGGAGCCGGTCGCCACCGCGGTCGCACCTGCCGCGGCGCCGGTGACCGCGGCGGCCGCCGAGGCGCTCGCACCCGTGACGAGCCCGGTCGCCGGCGCGGTGGCGCCGGTGACGGCGCCTGTGCTCGACGTGCTCGCCCCCGTCACGGCTCCCGTCGCCGACGCGCTGGCGCCCGTCGTGCGGCCGGTCGGCGACCTGCTCGCCCCGGTGACCGCGCCGCTCGCCCCCGTGACCGGTGCCCTGGTGCCGGTGGTGGGCGGGGCGCTCGCGCCCGTCGTCGGCGGTGCGCTGCCGTCGTCGCCCGCGGGGACGAGCGCTCCGGCGGTCCCCGCTCCCGCGCGGCCCGCTGCGACGGTTCCCGCTCCCGCGGGTGCCGTCGTGGCCGAGGTCGACGGCGCACCGACCGCGACCGGCCGGGTGCCGGCCGACGCCCTGGCCGCAGCGACCGACGAGCGCGGAGCCCGCCCGGCCGGCCCGGCGGCCGACGTGGCCCCGGCCGTCACGGCCGCGGCCGCGAACCCCGCCCCGGCGCCGTCGGGTGGTCCGCTCCCCGCCGTGCCGTCCGGCTCCACCGCTCCGCCCGCGGCGCCCGCGCCCGCCGGTGGTGCCGCCCCGACCCCCTCGGCGACGCACGTCGAGGCCGCTGTGCTCGAGGGCACGGCCCGCACCGCGGCGCTCGTCGCCGTGGGCACCCGCACGGCCGGCGACGACGCCGTGCCCGCCGGGCTGGCGCCGCGACCCGGCGCCCGCCCCGACTGACCTCCTCCCGCCCCGGCAGGACCGGTCCCCGCACCCGCGGTGACCGGCACGGAACGCGGAAGGAACCATCCCCATGAGCACGAAGAAGATCTGGACCCGCACGCTCGGCGTCGCGGGTGTGACCGGAGGCCTCGTCCTGCTGTCGGCCGCGGCCTCCCAGGCCGCGGAGGGCCCGCTCGGCGGGCTCGGCGACGGGTTGCTCGGCGGTACGCAGGTGAGCCAGTCCCACGACGCGTCCTCGGATACGACCCAGGACGCCTCGCAGGCGGCCGGCGACGCGGCGGGTGCCGCGGCCGTGCAGGCGCCGGTGACGCTGGGCGGTGTCGAGCTCGGCCTGACCACATCGTCGTCGCAGTCGTCGGGGTCGTCCTCGACGGTGACCGACGCCGACGGCGCCTCGGTCGAGCAGTCGCAGGAGCAGTCGTCGTCCGACGCCACGAACCTCGGCGTCGACCTCGGTGCGATCACCCTCGACCCGGCCGCGATGCTCGAGGGCGCCGCCTCCGGCGCCACGAGCAGCACCGACGGCGCGCAGGACGCGTCGGCCGCCGAGGGCACGGCCGCAGGTGCGGCCGCCGTCCAGGCGCCGGTCGCGATCGAGGGCCTCGCGGTCACGGGCTCGCACGAGCAGCAGCAGGCGCAGGAGTCCGAGCGCACGGTGACGACCGAGGACGGTGCCACGAGCACCACCGGCTCCGCCTCGCAGTCGCAGTCGGCGACCTCCGGCGGGCTGGTGCTCGAGGAGATCACGGCCGACCCGGCCGCCGCGCTGAGCGGTGTCGTCTCGGGCGGGGCGGCCGGCACCGAGGGCGCGACGGACGCGTCCTCGGCCGAGGGCACCCTCGCCGGTGCGGTGGACGCCGCGGCGCCCGTGCGCGTCGGCGGCCTGTCCGGAGGGTTCGACGACGCGCGCTCCTCGGAGCGGGCGACGTGGCGCGAGGTGACCGACGAGGACGGCGACACCACCGGCTCGCGCACCGAGCAGGCGGAGGCCACCCGCACGGGCGGTGCCTTCTCGACCGGGGCCCTGACCGCCGAGCCGGCGGCCGCCCTGGCCGGTGCGCTGTCCGGCGAGGCCGCGCGCCTCGACGGCCGCGACGAGGTCGCGACCGAGTCCACCGACGTCCGCGGCCTGCTCGACCTGGCCGCCCCGTTCCACGCCGACGGCCTGACCGCCGAGGGCTGGGCGGAGCGCGCCACGGCGCAGCGGACCGACCGCTGGACCACCACCGAGGGCGGCACCGCCCGCACCTCGACGTGGTCGCAGCGGGCCGACGCCGTGCACCCGGCGTTCGCGACGGGGCCGGTCGACGGCGACGTCCTGGGCTGGGCCTGGGGCCGGGTCAACCAGCAGGCCGCGACCGCGCAGCGGTGACGGACTGCGGCACGACCGCCTCGACCTGAGGTGACGTGCCACCGCGGCGGTCGGGTCGTGAGCCGGAGGGAGGCTCACGACCCGGCCGCCCTCGGCGTGCGCGGCGGCGCCCGGGTCCGCGGCGGCACGGGCCGCGGAGGTCAGCGCACCCGCGTCATCCGCGCCACCCGGGACGGGTCGACGGCGTCGATCATCAGGCCGTCGTCCTCGCGGACCCAGCGGGCCCCGGTGGCGCGCCGCTCCGCGCGCGTGGCGAACCGGTAGCGGAACAGGTGCGCGCGCACCCAGCGCGGCGGCTCGCCGTCGAACGGGTCGTGCGCGAGCAGGCGGAGGGTCGGGCGGTCCGCCTCGAGGAGCCGCCCGAGGAACGGCACGAACCAGCGCAGCTGCGCCGACGAGCCGAGCGCCAGGAACCACATCCCCCAGTCGAGGCGCAGGTGGTACGGCGCGTACTGGCGCGGCAGGCGGCGGACGTCGGTCGGCTTGCCGCGGAACTCGTACTCCTGCCACACGGCCGTCGCCGGGTCCGCGTCCCGCGTGCCCTCGACGACGACCTCCGTGCGCCGGCGTGTGATGGACCCGAACGCCCCGTACGCGTTGACGAGGTGCCAGACGTTGAACGACGCGTTCATCGCCTGCCGCCGCGACAGCAGGTTGCGCAGCGGGTGCCGGCTGATCCAGACGCACAGCGCCGTGACGGCGAGCACGACGACGACGAACCAGACCGGCGGGTCGGCGGCCGGTGCCGCCGGGGGCAGGTCCACGCCGACGAGCCCGAGCGCCCACCGCCACGACGCGTCGTCGATCGCCGCGCACGCGAGCACGATCGTCAGCCAGTTGAGCCAGGCGAAGTTGCCTGACAGCACCAGCCACAGCTGCGTCACCACCATGACGGCGGCGGCCGTCGACGCCACCGGCCCCGGCACCAGCAGCCCGAACGGCACGACGAGCTGCGTCACGTGGTTGGCGAGCACCTCGACCCTGTGCAGCGGCTTCGGCAGCAGGTGGAACAGGCGGCTCAGCGGGCCCGGCATCGGCTGCGTCTCGTGGTGGTAGTACAGCGCCGTCAGGTCGCGCCACGCGGGGTCGCCCCGCCACTTGATCAGCCCGGCGCCGAACTCGAGGCGGAACACCAGCCACCACAGCAGCGCCAGGACGGTGACGGGCGGCGCGACGTGGTCCGACCCGAGGAACGCCACGAGGAACCCCGCCTCGAGCAGCAGCGACTCCCACCCGAACCCGTAGAACACCTGCCCCACGTTGACGACCGACAGGTACAGCGCGAAGAGCAGCAGGAACGCGAGCGCCGGCACCCACGGCGGCCCCTGCTGCGGCAGCCCGGCCACGAGGGTCAGCGCCACGACGACGCCGACCCACCCGACGACCACGACCAGCCGGTCGGAGAACCACCGGTGGAACAGGCTCGGGGCCGCGCGGAACGGCACGCGGGCCGTGAACGCCGGCACGGGCAGCAGACCGCGCTCGCCCAGCAGCGGCCGGAACTGGTGCAGCACCGCGACGAACGCGAGCACGAACACCGCCGCCACGCCGCGCTGCAGCACCGCGCGCGCGACCGTGTACCCCTCGGCGTCGAACCACTCCACGGCGCCTCCCGCCCGCCCGACGTCCCCGCCGTCCAGCGTGCCCGCGGGGCCGCCCCCGCGCGCGCCGAGGTCGCCGGTCCGTCGGCGAGGTCGCCCGTGACGGGCGGCGACCTCGGGACGGGACCGGCGACCTCGGCGGCGTCGGTGCCGGGTGACGGCCGACGGTCAGCCGGCGGTGCCGGTGGCCGTGGTGCCGGTGACGTCCGTGCCGCTGCGGGTGACCGTGTAGTCCACCGTCCCCCCGCTCCAGAAGTGGAACGTCAGGCGCACGGGGGCGCCGTCGGTGACCTCGGCGAAGAACGCCGGGCGCAGGACGATGCGGCCGTCCTCCGGTGCGAACGTCACGTCGAACTCCTTGAAGGACGTCCACGAGTGCGGGCCCGCGTTCGAGCCGTCCGCGTAGCGGGCCTCCATCGTCGCGAGGCGGTCACCGCGGAAGTCGGTCGGCACCGCGAAGTCGTCGACCGTGCCGGTGGCGTCCGCCAGGACGGGCTCGTCCGCCGCGACGACCTCGACGCGCCACGGCAGACCCTTGCCGAACCGGACCTCGAGGACGGCGCGCGTGCCGAACGCGGCGTCGGGGCCGACGACGCGCTGCAGCAGCGCGGCCGGCAGCGTGAGCGTGTCGCCCTCGAGCCGGTACTCGCGGTCCCTGAGGCGGCGGCCGTCGAGCCGGACGTCCTTCACGCGGTTGCCGTTCGGCTGGAGGGTGATCGTCTGGTCCGTCACGGCGCCGGGCGTCACGAACACCTGGTCGGTCGACGCGGTGCCCGAGCGCCGCTTCCAGCTCTCCGCGATCTGCGCGAACAGCGCCGGGTCCTGCCACGCGAACGTGGTGCGGTCGAGGTGCTGGCCGTTGTCCCACAGCATCGTCGTGACGCCGGTCGTGCGCGCCAGGTGCCCGACGTGCTCGAAGAACCTGAGCTTCTCGCCCTGCTCGATCGTGCCCGTGTGCCGGTCGAACCCGAGCAGGCCGTACTCGCCGAGGATCACCGGGACGCCCTGCGCGACGAAGGAGTCGTGCACGCGCTGGAAGGTCCCCTCGGTGTCGGCCTGGGCCGTCGCGTCGTAGCGGAAGCCGCCCGCGACGTTCACGCTGAACGGCCAGTAGCCGTAGTAGTGCACCGTGGCGGCGAGGTTCGGGTCGTCGAGCGCGTCGAACGTGGCGGTCAGCGCGTCGAGGCGGCCCTGCTCCGCGTTGGTGTGCAGCGTCGGCAGGACGAGCACGCGGTCGGCGTTGCGCCCGCCGGTGGCCCGGACGATCTCGTGGAAGCGCACGTTGAGCTCGTCGAGCAGCGCGTACGCCGTCGCGTCGTCGACGCCCGCGAACTGCGGCTCGTTGACGCTCTCCAGCAGCAGGCGGTGCGAGTGGTCGCGGAAGCGGTCGGCGAGCTGCTGCCACAGGGCGTCGTACTGCGCGACGACCTCGTCGTGCCGGGTCGGCATCTGGTTGATCCACTGCCAGGAGTCGTGGTGCACGTCGAGCAGCACGTACAGCTTCTCGTCGAGCGCCATGTCGACGACCTCCTCGACGCGGTCGAGGAACACCGGGTCGACGGCGTACTCCGGCGCCGGGCCCTGGTGCTGGCCGAACGTCACGGGGATGCGGACGCTGTTGAAGCCCGCGTCCTCGACGGCGTCGAGCAGCTCCTCGGTCACGCGCGGGTTGCCCCACGCGGTCTCGTCCGGGCCGACGGCGTCGAGCGTGTTGCCGAGGTTCCAGCCGGGCTGCATGGCGGCGACGGTCCGCTGCGCGGCCGTCGGCTTCGGGGCGCGGGCGGACGCGGCGTCCGGTGCCGCGGCGGCCGGTGCGGCGAGGCCGGCGGCCAGCGCGGCGGTCGAGACGAGCGCGGTGACGCTCGCCCACAGGCGTCGGTTCACGGGTGCTCTCCTTCGGGCACGGGGGCGGCGGTGCCCCCGGCGGTGCGGGCGACGGTGCCCGCGCGCGTCGACGGATCGGCCGTCGAAGCGCTTCGATCGGAGTGTACGGATCGTCGCTGATGTCCGGAACCCCCGAACCGCTTCGCGGGTGCCACCCGTCACCGTCCCGCCCTGGCCCCGTCGAGGTCGCCGGTCCGACGCCGAGCTCGCCTGCCCGGACCGGCGACCTCGCCACGCGACCGGCGACCTCGGCGGGTCACGTGCGGTGGCGTGGCCGGCCGGTGGTCACCGGAGCGCCGTCAGCGCGGCGCCGTGCGGGTCGGCGAGCGCCCGCGCCACCCCGTCGACGGACACCACGAACCGCGCGCCCGGCGCGACGGCGACCGGCAGGGGCAGGTCGAGCACGCGGGCACCCTCGTTGCTCACCCAGTGCCCGGGCAGGGCGCCGACCATGTCCGCGAACCGGGCCCGCGCCGCCGCGTCGAGGTAGGCGAGCACGGCGCTGTGCAGCACCACGAGCGTCGCGTCGGGCGGCGCCTCGGCGGCGAGCGCGGGAAGGACGTCCAGCAGGTCGCCCGCGACCACGCGCGGCGGGGCGGCCCGGGCGACGGCGAGCGCGGCACGCAGGCGGGACCGGCGCGCGTCGTGCTCGGGCCAGACGAGCGTCTCGAGCCACGCGCACGCGTCGTCGTCGGTGACGTCGACGGGCGACAGGTCCACGCCGGCGCGCCACGCGACCTCCGGCACCCGGCCGGGCGCCGCGACGCCGTCGAGACGGCACGGCAGCACGACCGGCGACGGCCCGTCGGCCGGGTCGAGCGCCGTGCCGTCGTCGTACCGGTAGGAGTAGCGGTCCGGCAGGAGGCACAGCCCGGCGGCGGCGCCGACCTCGAGCAGCGCCAGCGGCTGCGGCAGCGCCGCGAGGAAGGGCAGCAGCACGGCGCACCGCCCGGCCTCGTTGGTCTGGGTCGCGCGCGCGAGCACGGTCGCGCGCACGTCCGGCCACGTGCCGAGCAGCGTCGCGCGCAGCGACCCGTACGTGCCGGTGGCGCCGTGCCACCGCGCCGCGGCGAGGACGAGGTTCGGCTGCCGCTTGCCGGGCGGCAGTCCGGCCAGCAGCGCGAGCACCTCCGGGTCCTGCGCGACGCCGGCCGCCCAGTCGGCGTAGGTCGGCGAGGTGTCGTGCGCCTCCCGCTCCGCGAACGCCCGGTAGGCGTCGGCGAGGCGGGCGCGGCCCGTGTGCACGTCGGGGTCCATCGCGTCAGCGTCGCAGCCGTGGCGCGACGACCGCCACGAGGTCCGCCACGGCGTCCGCCGCGACGACCGTGCCGACGCCCGGCGGCGGGGCGGTCACGCGTCGCGGACGACGCGGAAGCCGACGTCGTCGATCGACAGGGTCGGGTGGCTGCGGCGGCGCACCGACGCGCGCACGCTCCAGTGCTCGTCGAACCAGCCGCCGCCGCGCAGCACCCGGTACGAGCCGTAGACCTCGGGGTCGTACAGGTCCCAGCACCACTCCCACACCAGCCCGAGCGTGTCGTGCAGCCCCCAGGCGTTCGGCTGCTTCGTCCCCACGGGGTGCAGGCGCTCGCCCGACGTGCCGCGGTACCAGGCGATCGCGTCCAGGTCGCCGTAGCGGGGGCCGGTCGTCCCGGCACGGCAGGCGTGCTCCCACTCCGCCTCGGTGGGCAGGCGGTACCCGTCGGCGCCACGGTCCCAGGCGACGTGCTCGCGCGCCTCGTCGACGTCGTAGCAGGGCGGGAGGCCGTCGCGCACGGACAGTGCGTTGCACAGGCGCACGGCGTCCCACCACGAGGCGCCGACGGCGGGGAGGGCGGGGTCGGTCGCGGCGTCGTCGCGCAGCCCGGCGAGCTGGCCGCTCGTGACGGGTGCGGCGCCGATGCGGAACGCGCCGACCGGCACGTCCCACGTGCGCTCGCTGCGGCGGTCGGAGAGCCGCACCCTCCCGGCGGGCGCGTCGACGAGAGGGATGTCGGCACGAGGCACGCGCCGACCGTAGCGGTCCGCGACCGGTCCGCTCACCCGGCCCCGGCCGCCGTGCCGGTGCGTCGTCGCGCGCCGGCGTCCGCCGCCGCGACCACCACGACGCCGGCCGCGTACGCGAGCAGGTCGGTGGCCACGAACGTCGAGCCCAGCACGTACGCCGCCGGCGGCCACGCCGCGACGACGGCGGCCGGCGCGCCCGTCAGCTGCGCGAGCTCCACGGCGACGCACGCGCCGAGGGCGACGGCCGCGGCGACGGACCACCGCACGCGCGGCGCCGCGAGCAGCACGAGCACGTGCACGAGCGCCGCGTACAGCGCCCCGCCGGCGAGGTCGGCGGCGAGGGCGTCGCCGCGCGAGACGACGAGGCCGGTGACGAGCACGCCGGCCGCGGCGACGAGGAGGGGACCGCGGCGCCGGGCGGGTGCGTCGGCACGGCGTCGGGTGGGCACCGGCGGACCGTACCGCCACCGGCCGGTAGCGTCCGGGCCGTGCTGCGCGCCGTGCTCGTCGACCTGTACGGGACGCTCGTCGCCGACGACGACGTCCTCGTCGCGGACCTGTCCGCACGGCTGTCGGCCCGGGCCGGGGTGCCGGTCGCGGACGTCGCGGCGGCGTGGCACGCGCACCAGTGGGCCGCCGGCGACGTCGCGCACGGGGACGCGTTCCGCACGCTGGCGGACCTGACGCGCGCGACGCTCGCGCACCTCGGCGCCGCGTTCGCCGTGCCCGTCGACGTCGAGGCGGAGCTCGCCGTGCTGCGGGCGGCGTGGCGCCGACCGGCCCTGCTGCCGGACGCCGCGGCGTTCCTCGCGGGGCTCGACGTGCCCGTGTGCGTGGTGTCGGACGCCGACCGCGCGGACGCCCGGGCCGCGCTGGCGCTGCACGGGCTGCCCGTCCGGGAGGTCGTGACCAGCGAGGACGTCCGCGCCTACAAGCCGCGGCCCGAGCCGTTCCGGCGCGCGCTCGACCGGCTGGGTGTCGACCCGCGGGAGGCCGTGCACGTCGGCGACTCAGGGACGGCCGACGTCGGCGGGGCGTCGGCGCTGGGCATCCCCACCGTGCACGTCGACCGCGGCGGCCGGGGTCTGCCGCCGGGCGTGGTCGCGTCGACGGTCGTCGGCTCGCTGGCGGCGGTGCGGCTGCCCTGACCCGGCGGGCGGACCGCCTCCCGGGCCCGTCGACGCGTGCCCGGTCAGCCGCCCGCGGCCCGGTACGCGACGCCCGCCTCGGTCGGCGTCGACGCGTCCCGGTACAGGCCGAACTCGACGCTGTCCCCGACGGCGGGCAGCCCGAACCACGCGTACCGCTCGACGTACGGGCGCTCCTGCATGCCCGCCGTCGTCCCCTCGATGAACGCGGCCGCCTGCGCGCCCGTCGGGTGGCGGGGACTGCCGGCGAAGTTCATGAGCCCGTACTCGGTGACCCAGACCGGCAGGCCGTAGCGCGCGTGCACCGCGTCGACGTAGCCCAGCAAGTGGTCCACCGCCGCCGGGCCGAAGTCGGAGCCGTACCAGTGCAGGGTGATGAAGTCGACGCGCAGGCCGCGCTCGCGGGCGCCGGCCAGGAACCGGTCGAGCCACCCGCCGGGCACGTCGCCGCCCCACGCCACCGCCGGGCTGCCGAGCCGCATGCCGGTCGCCTCGAGGCGCGGCCACAGGTCGAGCGCCTCCTCGACGCTCATGGCCGACTGCTCCCCGAGGTCCGGCTCGTTGAAGCCGAGCAGCACGTCGCCCTCGCCGCGGGCCTGCGCGAGCGTCGCGTCGGTGACCGCGTCGCGCCCCCAGATCATCGGGACGAACTCCACGTCCGCGGGGCGCGGGGTGCGGTCGTCCGACGGGGACCAGTTGTAGAACCACGACGCGCCGACGTCGTCGAGCGCGCCCGCCGTGTGCGGGAACTCCCACGTCCCGACGCCCTTCTTGCCCGACGTCGCCGCGGGCGCCGGCACGGGCGGTGCCACGGGCGCCGGCTCCGGTGCGGGCGGCGCGGGCGGCGGCGGTGCGGCGGGTGCGGGGTCGGGCGTGGGCGTGACGACGGGGCCGGGCGTGACCGCCGGCTCCGGCGACGTCGTGACCGGGGCAGGCGCGGTCGTCGCCGTCGGCACGACGGCCGCCGCGACGGGCACGTCGGACGTCACCTGGCCCGACGCGACCGCGGTACCGCCGGCCACAGCGCCCGTGACCAGCACCGCCGCCACGACGCGTCCGACCGTGCCGACGCCGGCCAGCGCGCCCAGCAGCCCGCCGGACCCGCCGGCTGCGGCGCCCGTCGCGCCGCCCGTCGCGCCGCCCGCGACGGCGCCACCCGACGCACCACCCGACGCGCCACCGGACGCCCCGCCCGCGACCGCACCGCCGCCCGCCGCCGCACCCGCCGCGGCGTGCACCGCGCCGCTCTCCGCGAGCCGCGCACCGAGCGCGGCGAGCACCGGCCCCACCGGCACGAGCGCCATGCCGCTCAGCAGCCGCTCGGGCGCGACGAGGCCGACCCGCACCACGCCGCACTGCGGGCAGCCGCGGGCGTGCCGGGCGACCCGCTTGCGCCACAGGACCGACGGCCGCCCGTCCCACGTGGCGGTGACCTCGGCGAGCGCGGCGCAGGCGGGCGCGGCGGCGAGCGCCCGCACGACGACCCGCGCGGTCTCCAGCTGCCCCTTCGTCCGCTGCACCCGGACGGCGGCGTGCGGGCGCGACACCCCCAGCGCGCGCACGACGTCGTCGCGCGTGAGGTCGCCGGACGCCTCGAGCCACCACAGCGCGAGCACCTCGCGGTCGCCGGCGTCGAGCCACCGCGTGGCCTCCGCCGTCTCCCGGCGCTGCCCGGTCAGCTCGAGCCGGGCGACCGTGACGTCGGTGAAGTCCGGTCCGGGGTCGCGGACGTCGTCGGGCAGCGGCCCGCCGGGCCCCTGCCGGAGCGCGCGGTGCCGGTCGCGCACCTGCCGCACGGTGATCGCGACGAGCCAGGACCGGAACGAGGCGGGATCGCGCAGGTCGCCGAGCCCGCGCAGCGCCCGCAGCATCGTCTCCTGCACGACGTCGTCGACGTCGGCGTGCCCGCCGAGCGCCCGGCCGGCCACCGAGTAGACGAGCGGCAGGTGCTCGGCGACGAGGCGGTCGACCGCCGCCGGGTCGCCGGCGCGCGCGGCGAGCACCGTCGCGGTGCCCGAGGGGTTCGCCATGAGCCTGTGGACCTCTCCGTGGGTATCAGCGGCGCGGACGCCACGACAGGGAGACGGGCGGGTGGGTGGGGGATAACAGGAAGTGCCGGCGGGGCCGGTGGTCACGGTAGCGACCGGGCCCGCCGCCACGTGCGGGCGGACGCCGGCGGTCGGTACGGACCGACCGGCGGCGACGAGCCACCTGGCGACCGTCGGAAAGCGCACTCCGAAACGATTCAAGCCCCTGCCTCCCACTCGCGTCCGGCCCTACCGTCGTCCCCGGCCGACCGGTCGCGGACGCCCACCGACGCGCGTCCCGCCCCGCACCGGCGGCCCCGACGAGAGGTGACCGCATGCCGTCCGCCCCGCTCGCCCGACCCGCCCGCCGGCTGCGCACGGCGTCCCTCGCGGCGCTCGCCGCCCTCGCGACGGCCGCGTCGTCGCTCGTCCTCGCGCCCGCCGCCCACGCGGCGCCCGGCACCAGCTGCACGGGGTCGACCGTGCACGGCTCGGCCGTCCAGGACGGCGGCACGTGGCGCGCCTACCGCGGCACGCGCGAGCTGTGGTCCGGCGCCGACATGCGCACGGCCATCCAGCGCGCGATCGACGGTCTCGACGCCGGGCGCACGAGCAAGCAGCGCGTCGTCGTCAACGGCAGCGGCACCATGAGCGCGAACGCCCGCATCACGCTGCCGAGCCACACCGCGTTCGAGTCCTGCGGCACGATCCACGTCAGCGGGTCCGGCTCGGGCAACGTCGCCGGCATTTACATGCGCGGCGTGCGCGACATCGAGGTCGCCCGCGTCGCGATGACGGGCACGCCGGTCTACGGCATCTTCGCCCGGAACGTCGACGACCTGCGCCTGCGGGACGTCGACATGCGGCTGTCCGGCGGCGGCATCGGCGTGCGCATCGACAACCACGGCGACCGCAGCCGGTTCGCGCGCAACATCAGCATCGACCGGGCGTACGTGTCCGGCGCGGGGTCGCACGCGGTCGAGACGTACGGCGTCGACGGCTTCACGCTCGGCACCCTCACCGCGCGCGACGTCCGCGAGTCGGGGCTGCTGCTCAACCAGACCATCAACGCGCGCATCGGCACGGTCGACGCCGTGAACGCCGGCGCCGGCACGGGGTACGCCGCGTTCCGCATCGCCAACCGGGCGGGACGCGTCGGCAGCTCCTACCCGACGAACATCGAGGTCGGCACGGTCCGCGCGAGCGGCGGCGGCCGCGGCATCTTCTGCGTGTCCGAGAGCGGCGGGCTGCGCGTCGACCGCGTCGAGCTGACGAGCACGGGCAACAACCCGGTGCTCATCGAGAACTGCACCAACGTCAGCCTCGCCACATCCGGCGGCACCGTCTCCCGCGGCGACGTCCGCCTCGCGGAGCGGTCCGAGTTCCCCGGCAACCGCGACATCACGCTGCAGAACCTCACGCTCACGAACGGCGCGCGCGTCGTCGAGAACCCGTGCGCCGACAACCTCGTCGTGCGGAACGTCAGCGGGCCCGTCGCCCGCTGCTGACGCGTCGACGGCCGCACCCCTCGGCGGCCCCGACAGCCCACGCGACGCCCCGGCCGCACCCCTCCCGCGGCCGGGGCGTCGACGTGCCGTCGTCCGCCGGGGTCGCGACGGCGCGGGCCGCGTGCGCGCCGCGGCGGTCAGCCGGCGGGGTCGCCGGAGCGGGGCGCGCTGTTGGGCTCGTGCCGCAGCAGGTCGCCGGGCTGGCAGCCGAGCGCGTCGCAGAGCGCCTCGAGGGTGGTGAACCGGACCGCCTTGGCGCGTCCGTTCTTCAGCACCGCGAGGTTGGCGGGCGTGATGCCGACGCGCTCCGCGAGCTCGCCGACCGACATCTTCCGGCGCGCGAGCATGACGTCGATGTCGACGACGATCGGCATCAGATCACCTCGTCGAGCTCGGCACGCAGCGTGGTGGCGGCGGTGTCCAGCGCGACGGCCTTGGCGAGCAGCGTCCGCAGGATCAGCACGAGCAGCCCGATGCCGAGGAACCCCGCGCCGACCACCCCGAGCATGAGGACGACCCCCGGCGGCACCGCCTCGCCCGGCGCCAGCAGCGCGCCCAGCAGCAGGAACAGCAGGCACTCCGCCACGGCCGCCCCGACGACGACGTCGACCCACCGGAACGCGCCCCGCGAGAACACGGTGTCGCGCCGCACCATCGTCAGCAGCTGCCACACGCACACGAGCGCCACCTGCACGCACGCGACCATGAGGATGCTGATCACCAGCACGGGCACGCGCAGGTGCTCGAGCGCCCCCTCCTCCTCGGGGACGTCGGCCAGCACGCTCGGCAGCATGAACGTCTGCAGCAGCAGCGTCCCGGCGAGCACCACCACGACGACCGCCCGCGACGCCCACACGGCGACCTTCCCCAACCCGACCATGACCCCTCCTCCTATCGAGAAACGATAGAAACCTATCGCACACCGGTGCGCCAGGTCGACCCGGCCACGTGCGGCCGCGACCTCGTCACTCCGGTGCCGACCTCGTCACGAATACCCGACGAGGTCGGAGCAGAGGTGACGAGGTCGCCGCCGGGCTCTGCCGTGACCCGTGGCTCAGGCCGGAGGTGGGTGGAGGTGGGGGCGGGCTGTTCGTGGGGCGTCCGGGAGGGCGGCGCGTAGGCGGGCCTCGAACGCGCCGACGTGCCGGCGGTCGTGGGCCGTGACGCGCACGACCCGCCATCCGGCGTCCTCGACGGCGAGCTGGCGCCGTCGTTCCCGACGCAGTGCGGCGACCGCGTCCCGGCCGTCGGCGCCGTACTTCTCGGCGCCGTCGTACTCGAGCAGCACGCGCCACGCGGGGTACCCGAGGTCGGCCCAGTACCGGCCGTCGCCCGTGTCGACGGGGACCTGCGTCTCGGGCACGGGATGGCCGAGGCGGAGGACCGTCCAGCGCGTCCACGTCTCCCCGGGCGACTCGGCGCCGCCGTCGGCCACCTCGAGCACGGCACGCGCCCGCCGGACGCCGCGACGGCCACGGGCAGCCTCGAGCAGCGCCAGCATCACGTCGCGGTCGGCGCCGACGTGGAGGGCCGCGTCCGCCACCACCAGCGCCGCGTACGGGTGCAGCGCGGTGGCGCAGTCGACGGCCGTCCGTTCCAACGTGGTGACGCGGTGGCCCCGGTGCATCGTCGTGTGCGTCGCCGGCACGTCGACGACGTGCCGTACGACGTCGCGAGCACCGTGCGACGTGGGGTTGCTCGCGCTGACCGTGTGGGTGACCTCCGGCACGGCGACGAGGGGCAGGCCCCAGACGAGCGCGGCTGACTCGCGCAGCAGCAAAGGGGGCCGCGGCGAGGTGCGGCGCAGAGCCTCCAGCCGGGCGAGGGCCATACGGCGGTCGGCGCCGGGGACGTCGGAGAGCCACGCCGCGTCGACGTAGGCGCCGTGGCGTACGCGCACCCACGTGCCGTCCCGCACGCGCCGCTCGACGTCGGTCCGAGGATGCTGCCCGGCGAGGTGGACGGCGGGCGGCGCGGTCGGGTCGAGCTGCACGGATGACGGCGGTCCGGGACGGCGAGGCATGCGCTGAGGCTCCCGCACCGGCCCCCTTCCCCGCGGGCCCCTGTGGACGACGCGGGGCGAGCCACTGCAACCCGCCGCGAGCTCGTCACCTCTGCACCGACCTCGTCACACAGCCCTGACGAGGTCGGCGTACATCTGACGAGGTCGGCGGGTGGTGACGGGGGCGCGTGGTGAGGCGGGCGGACGGGGGCGGTCGCTGGAGCGGTCGGCGGGTGGGGCGACGTGTGGTGCCCGGCCGGACGTGCGACCGCCCGGTCCGCGAGGAGGTGCGGACCGGGCGGTCGGGAGGGGCGGGCTGCCGGTGCGAGGTGAGGGGGGCGACCGGTGGCCCGTGTGAGGGCGTCAGCGCGGCGAGCAGATGCCCGTCGGGGTCCAGTTCAGGTTCTGGCTGCCCTTGTAGTAGGTGACGCCGAACGAGGAGTTCCCGCTGCCCGTGAAGGTGTTGCCGTTGCGGCTGGCACCCCAGGAGCTCTGGATCGACTGACCCTGGTTCGGGTACACGGTCACGGCCCAGTTGCCCGGGGCCGACACGTTGTAGGTGACGTTGAAGCGGTCGCCCCACTCCTGCGTCTTGGTGGCCGTCGCGGTGCAGCTGCCGCCGCCACCCGTGTTGCCGCCACCACCCGTGTTGCCGCCACCGCCGGTGTTGCCGCCGCCGCCGTTGGAGGTGCCCTCCCACACGGTGATGTTGGAGGAGCCGGCGGACTGGTACCCCTCGGTCGCCATGACCATGTAGTAGTGGTTGCCGAGGTTCATGCCGGCCCGGGCCCACGCGTCGAAGTGGTTGCCGGTGGTGATGGTGCCGCCCGTGCGCTTCTGCTGACGCACCGACCAGTACTGGTAGAAGGTCGCCGTCCCGTCGATCGACGGCTGGTTGACGCGCTGCGTGCGGTAGATGTCGTACGTGCCGCCGTCCGAGGTGACCGTGCCCATGTGCGTGCCGGTCGGGCGGTACGTGCCCCAGTTCTCGACGATGTAGTACTCGACGAGCGGGCCGCGGGTCCACCCGTAGAGGGTCAGGTAGGAGTTGCCACCGGGGTTGAACGTGCCGGAGTAGGACACGGTCTTGCGGCCACCGGGGTTCCAGCCCTTGCCACCGACCCAGTTGTTGATGTTGGACCACTGCGAGCTGTACTGCCCGGCGTTGCCCAGCGTCATCGAGACGTTCCCGGAGTCCCGCCAGAACGAGTAGAAGAACCCGTTGTGGGTGCCCTCCCCGTTGTTGGTGAGGGTCTGGGCGGCGGCCGGGGTGGCCGAGGCGGCGAGGCCCGCGGCCACGAGGGCGGTGGCCGCCGCGCCGGCGAGGACGGCCCGCAGGGGCCGTCGGGTGCGCGCCCGGGGCGCGGTGAGTGTCGTGCTCATGCGTGTGCACTCCTTAGTGCGTAGGTGGTGCGGATCTGCATGTCGGTTCACCGGTGGAGGGGAACCGGTGGAAGGGGAGCCGGGACGGGGGCGGCCGTGCGCGCCCCGTCCCGGCGCCCGGTCTGCGGGGGCGTCGGCCGGCGGGTGGGTCAGCGCGGCGAGCAGATGCCCGTGGGGGTCCAGCTCAGGTTCTGGCTGCCCTTGTAGTAGGTGACGCCGAACGAGGAGCTGCCGCTGCCCGTGAAGGTGGTGCCGTTGCGGGTGGCGCCCCACGCGCTCTGGATCGACTGGCCGCTGTTCGGGTAGACCGTGACGCTCCAGCTGCCCGGCGCCGACACGTTGTAGGTGACGTTGAAGCGGTCGCCCCACTCCTGCGTCTTGGTGGCCGTCGCGGTGCAGCTGCCGCTGCCGCCGCCGGTGGGCGGGGGCGTCGTCGGGGTCGTCGGCGGCGGTGTGGTGGTGCCGCCGCCGGCGGGGGCGACGACGCGGCCGGTGCTCGACGAGATGTGCCCGGTGCAGAGGTTGCGCGAGCGCAGGTCCTGCAGGATGCCGGGCAGCGCCTGGACCGTCGCGGACGGCCAGTCGTGCATGAGGATCGTCTGGCCGTTGGTCAGGCGCGTGGCGGCCTGGCGGATCGACGCGGCGCTCGCGTTGTTCCAGTCGTTGGAGTCGACGTCCCAGGTGACGACGCGCAGGCCGAGGGACGACGCGACGGAGCTGACGGTGCCGTTGATCTCGCCGTACGGCGGCCGGAAGACGGTCGGCGTGACGCCGGCGGTCTGCTGGATGGCCTGCTGCGTGCGGGAGAGCTGCGACTGCACCTGCGACTGCGACTGCTGGACGAGGTGCGGGTGGTCCCAGCTGTGGTTGCCGATCTGCAGGCCGGCATTCTTGTACGCCTGCATGAGCGAGGCGTTGTTCTGCGCGTTCTGCCCGGTGGGGAAGACGGTCGCCGTGGCGCCGTACTGGCGCAGGGTGCTGATGATCTGGTTCGTCGTCCCGGAGGTGGGGCCGTCGTCGAACGTGAGGCCGACGTAGCCGGCGGAGCAGCTGGACCCGGTGATGGCGGTCGCGGCGGGGGCCGCGGCGAGCCCGCCGGCGAGCACCGCGGCCGCGGCGGCGGTGCCGAGCACGGCGCGCACCGGGCCGGGCCGGCGTCGCCGGGTGCGAGGGCGGGCGAAAGTGTCGGTCATCGTGCACTCCTTCGTGCCGACGGAGGGACGTACGGCTGCCGCGGCCGCCGGCTCGCGGGGGGCGAGGCGGGCGGCGCCGACACGATCCCGGCGGGGCCCGAGCCGCCGTCGAAATCGATATCGCAGTGAGTGTGCAGACCCGGGTGAGGGTGTGTGAACACCTCGTTACGGTGACGAAAGGTTTAAGTCACCGTGATGGGTCATACCGACCGCCGCGGGAGCGTGACCACACCTTGTGACTCCATTCGAGTCGAAACTATCGGTGCCCGCGCGGTCCCCGCGGCCTCGTCAGCCCGCGTCCGCGGACGAGCTCCAGCCCGCCGCGTGCAGCCGCTCGACCCCGTCGAGCAGCAGGTCGAGCCCGAACTCGAACTCGAACCGGTCGTCGCACCCCGCGCCGACGACCGACCCGGCGTCGTGCGGCCGGCTCGTCGCGACGGCGACCACGTGCGGGAACGCGGCCGCGAGCTGCGCCGCGACCGCCGAGCTCGGCGCGGGCGCGGGGCCGGGCCCCGGCTGGTGCAGCTCCTGCGTGAAGCCGAACGCGCGGCTGCCGAGCGCGTGCATCGCGTGGTGCACGAGGTCGACGGACAGCCCGCCGCGCAGCAGCACGGCGATCGTCGCGTCGGTGTACGCGAGGAGGACGGGCGTGGGCGCGGCCTGCGCCTCCAGCACGCGCCGGGCCCACGGGTGCCGCAGCATCGCCTCGCGGGCCGCGAGCACGCGCGCGCGCAGCGCGTCCTTCCACCCGGCGTCCGCGGGGGGTGGCGCGATGCCGGCGACGACGAGGTCGACCATCCCGTCGAGCAGCTGGTCCTTGTTGGCGACGTGCTTGTAGAGCGCCATCGGCACGACGCCGAGCCGCTCGGCCAGCCGGCGCATGCTCACGGCGTCGAGGCCCTGCTCGTCGGCGAGCTCGACGGCGGTGCGCAGCACGCGCTCGCGGCTGAGGGGTGCGCGTACGGCGCGCCCGTCCTGCTGGGCCATCCGGGTCACCTCCGCGCTCCGGCCACCCGACATCTTGACGGGTGTACACCGTACACCTAGCCTCCTCGACACGAGGTGTACGCCGTACACCCCCGATCCCGGGAGCACCCATGTCCTCGAACCGGCCGCACGCCGTCTCCGCAGGCGTCCTCTTCCTCGTCGCCGCCGCCGCGTCCATCCCCGCGCTGGCGCTGTACCAGCCGGCGCTCTCCGACCCGGACTACGTCCTCGGTGCCGGCGCCGACGGGCAGATCCTGATCGGCGGCCTCCTCGAGGCGGTCACCGCCGCGGCCGTCGTCGGCACCGGCGTCGCGCTGTACCCGCTGCTGCGTCGCGCCACGCCCGCCGCCGCGGCCGGGTACCTCGCCGGACGCGTGCTCGAGGCCGCGATGATCGCCGTCGGGATGGTGGCGACGCTCGCCCTCGTCACCCTGCGCCAGGAGATCGCCGCGGGCCTCGACCCCGCCGGTGCCGGCGCGGTCGCGCGCGCCCTCGTCGCGCTGCACGACTGGACGTTCCTCGCCGGTCCGGGCCTCGCGATCGGCGTCAACACCGCCCTGCTGGCCTGGGCGGTCCGCCGTGCGGGTCTCGCACCGCGGTGGATCTCCGCGACCGGCCTCGTCGGGGGGCCGCTCGTGCTGGCCTCGTCCACCCTGATCTTCGTCGGCGCGTACCCCCACGCGTCGGTGCCCGGCTTCCTCGCGGCCGTCCCGGTGCTCGTGTGGGAGCTGAGCCTCGCCGTGCACCTGCTGCGCGCGGGGCGCCGGACCGCGCAGGACCGGCCGGCCGCCGTCCCCGCACCGGTCGACGCGCACGCGTGAGCCGCCGCGGTGCCGGTGCCCGGCCGGCGACGTAGCGTCGACGGATGACCCCGGGCGAGCCGCGCCAGGCGCACCGCGCCGAGCGGCTGCGGCTCGCCGTCGAGCGGGACGGCGCGCGCTGCGTGTGGTGCGGGCGCGCCCTCGGCGGCCTCGTCCCGCCGACGCGCGAGCACCTCGTCCCGCGCGCCAAGGGCGGGCCGTCGTGGCTGGAGAACGAGGTGCCCGCGTGCCGGCGGTGCAACGGGCAGCGGGGGCACCGCGCGGTCGTCGAGTGGCTCGAGGAGTGCGAGCGGCGCGGCTGGTCGCCCGACGTCGGCGCGGTCGAGCGGTCCCTGGACGCCCTCGCGCGGGCCATCGCGGAGCGCGGCGGGCAGCGGCGGGCGCGCGAGTACGTCGTCGGGCAGCAGCGCCGGCTGCGGCGGCGGCACGCGGGGTCGCGGGACGCCTGACCGGGTGCCGGGCCGGCAGGGCCGGGTGCCGGCGGCGGCGTCGAGGCCGGGTGCCGGCGGCGGCGTCAGGCCGCCGACGCCGCCACGCGCGTCGACGGGTCCTCGCCGATCCGCAGCAGCGGGACGCGCTCGATCACGTGCCCGACCGACCCCAGGCCCCGGCTCGTCGCCCGCAGCGCCGGCCGTACGCGCTGCGGCGCGTGCGGCACGACCGCGTCGGCGACGTCCCGCAGCCGGTCGACGACCGACAGGGGCAGCGCCGAGATCACGTTGCCCGGCGGGCGGCGCGCGACGACCGGGTGCGCGCGGGTCGGCGCGACCCGCCGCACCACCTCCCACAGCAGGCCGAGCCGCACCAGCTGCCTGCGGTCGGTGACGGCCTGCAGCCGCGGGAACAGCTCGTCCTCCTCGTCGCGGACGTCCTCGCGCAGCACGGCGGCGAGCCGGTCGAGCAGCGGGCCGCGCGCGGGGTCGTCCGGGGGCGTCCGCTCCAGGCGCGTGACGATCTCGTTGACCTCCTGGTGCTCGCGCTCGACCTCGAGCGTGAGCGCCTCGCCGTCGGGCAGGACGCGCCGCATGAGCGGCCACAGCACCGACTCCTCGGCGAACGCGTGGGGGAACACCAGCCGGTACAGGCGCAGCAGCACCTGCTGCTGGCGCTCGCCGGTCGCGCCGTCGAGGTCGTGCAGCAGCCGGTCGAGGTGGACGTGGTCCGCCCGCTGCCGGGACAGGACGCTCAGCCGTCCGCCGAGCTCCGCGACGCTCTGGTCGGCGATGGACGCGTGCATGGCTCCTCCTGCTGCCGGTGGCGACCACGCTAGGTCGGGGCGCGCGGCGCGGCCCGGCGAGGCGCGGTCCCGGTGCGCGCGCCTCACGCGGACGCGCCGGCCGGCACGCCCGCCCAGCGGAGCACCCGCAGGGCACGCAGCGTCAGCCACCGGCTCGGCGCGCCGACGCGCTCGCCGAGGTCGACGAGGAGGCGGTCGTGGTGGGCGACGTCGGGCGCCCACCGGCCGTCCGGCGCGCGCCGGGCGACGAGGACGTCGAGCGCCTCCCGCACGCGCTCGTCCGGGGCGGGCCGGGTCAGGCGCAGGTGGTCGAGCGCGCGGCCGACGTCGTACCGCCAGCCGTTCGGCCAGGCGAGCCGCAGCCAGCGGTCCTGGCCGACCGCGCCGTCGGAGCGCCGCCGGAACAGGTGGCGGTCCAGCAGGTACTCCTCCCCGCGGACGCGCGCGTCGGTCACCGCGGCGTCGGGCCCGACCGACCGCTCGTGCTCCCACAGGCCCTCGAGGACGTTGACCGTCGTGTCGAACGACCCCCGCGTCGACCCGTCCTCCTGCTCGCAGTTCCACCCGCCGTCCGCCATCTGCTCCCCGAGCAGCCGGTCGACGACCCCGCGCACGTCCTGCCCGAAGTACGCGCCGATCGCGACCGTGCGGCCGTTGATGCACGGCTCCACCTCGCCCTCGAAGAACCGCAGGCTCGGGTCGTACTCCCACCGGGCCGCCTCGTGCACGGGCGCGACGGCGCGCCGGGCCTCGGGGCTCGCCGGGTCCAGGCCGAGGTCGCGCAGCAATCGCAGTGTCGCCTCGGTCGAGACCCACTCGGGGAAGAACGTGCCGCCGCTCCAGCGCCCGTCGGGGTCCTGAGCGGCGAGCAGCTGCGCGCCCCAGCCCTCGTGCGCGACGCAGGCGCGCTCGCGCGCGACCTCGTCGGCGGGGGCGTCGGTCAGGTCCCGCAGCACCTGCCAGCGCAGCGCCGGGTCGGAGTCGAGCAGCCACGTGAGGACGTCCATCCCGCCGATCGTCCTCCGGGCGGGACGGACGTCAAGGGGCGGTGCGGCGCCCGGTCAGCCGCCCGTGGTGAACGTCTGCACGGGACCCACCGTGCGGCCGTGCGCGTTCTCCGCGACGACGCGGTACCGGTACGTCGTGCGGCGCGACAGGCCGGACACGGTCTGCTCCTCGCCGCGCTCGTACCCGGCGCCGCCGAGCGACAGCGTCGGCGTGCGGCGGCCCGTGCTCGACTGCCCCCACTCGATCCAGGCGGTCGTCGCGACCCCGTTCGGGTGGACGCGCAGCTTGAGGTCCGCCGACGTCGCGGACACCGACGCCGGCCCGACGGGGCGGACCGTCGGGGGGCCGGGCGCCACCCAGGAGTCCTCGCGCGTCGCGGAGCCCGCCTTCGTGGTGACGGTGACGGTCCACCGGTACGCCGTGCCGGGCCGCAGGCCGCGCGGGCGGATCGTGCGGATCTCCTGCGGCCCGTCCTTCGCGACGGCCTGGAGCGTGCTGCTGCCCACGCGGGTCGAGCCCGCGAACCACTGGAAGCGCACGGACCCGGCGACGCCGCGCGTGTCGACCCACGCGTACAGGTCGGCGGCGGTGGTGGTGACGTCCCGCTCCTGCACGCCCGTGACGACCGGGGCGGCCGCGACGGCGACCGTGCGGACGTCGGTCGCGGTGCGCCCGCCCGAGTCCGTGACGCGCAGGGTGGGCGTGA
This sequence comes from Cellulomonas sp. NPDC057328, assembly GCF_042667215.1. NCBI lineage: Bacteria > Bacillati > Actinomycetota > Actinomycetes > Micrococcales > Cellulomonadaceae > Cellulomonas > Cellulomonas sp. NPDC057328. The sequence goes on from NZ_JBHUZW010000027.1 coordinate 21,674, forward strand.
ACGTGCCGACGCCGTAGGTGTGCGTGAGCGACGCAGGCGGACGACCGGTGCCGGACCGCCTCGTGCCGTCGCCGAGGTCGAGCGACCACGACTGCACGCCGCGTCCCGTCGCGGACCGGGCCCCGGCGCTGCGGTCGCCCGACAGCTCGACCGTGAGCGAGCCCGCGCCCTGCGTGCGCGACGCCTCCAGCCACGCGGACGGGCGCGGCCGCAGCTCGGGGGCCGCCGCGAGCTCGCGGTACGCGTCGGCGGCGCCGCCGGACCCGAGCCGCCAGTCGCACGTGCCGGCGGTGTCGAAGTAGGAGACGACCTCCAGGTCGGTCCACGTCGAGAAGTACGCGAAGGCGTCGCGCAGCCACTGCGCCCGGCGTCCGGGCTGCTGCGGGTCCTCGACCGAGCCCCACTCGGCGAGCACCACCGGCTTGCCGTGGTTCGCCGCGAACGTCCGCAGCCCCGACGCGACCCGCTCCAGCGGACGCCACTGCGTCGTGCTGCCCTCGCGGCACCCGAACCAGTTGTAGATCGCGGACCCGACGCGGTCGACCACGTCGTCGCCCGGGTAGAAGCCCTTGGCCGTCGGGTCGCTGTTCGGCTTCGTCAGGGCGCCCGCCGACGGCAGCCACGTCCACAGCACGGTGGTGACGCCCTCGTCGCGGAACACCTCCAGGTAGTGGCGCCACGCGGCGACGTACTCGGCGGGCGTGCCCCACGCGGAGCCCGCGATGTCGGGCTCGTGGTGCAGCGTCAGGTAGACGGCGGGGCCCAGCTGCTTCACCTGGCGCGCGTGCGAGCGGATGCGCTCGTCGACGCCGCCGCTCGCAATGGTCGACCAGCGCACCACCGACCCGTCGCCGCGGCGGGGCAGCACCGACAGCATCGGGACGCGCCCGCGCTCGACCGTGGCGCTCGTCCCCGGCCCCCGCAGCTCCTCGTCCCAGCGGACGTAGACGCGCTGGGCGTCGAGGCGGCGGTCGAGCCGGTCCTCCGCGACCTGCGTGGCCGCCTCCGTGCTGGGCCGGTCGCCGCGGCTCACGTACTGGCCGAGCATCGTGGTGCCGCGCGCGACGAGGCGGGACGCGGTCGCGTCCGTGGTGGCGTCGGTGGCGGGGGCGTCGGTGGTGCCGTCGACGGCGCCGTCGAGGGAGCGGTCGGCGAGGGGGTCGGGCAGGGCACCGGGGCCGGCCGGGGACGACGCCGTGGGTGCGGGGGTCGCGGCGGGGGTGGCCGCGGGGTTCGGCGCCGCGGGTGGCGCGGGGGTGGCTGCCGGGTCGGCGGTGCCCGTCGGTGCGGGGGTCGGTGCGGTCGGCGCGGCCGTCGCGGCGGCCGTCGACGTGCCGTGCGGGACGGCCGCGACCGCGGGCGTGCCCGCCAGGACGACGGCGGTGAGCGCCGCCGCCACGGCGGCGAGCCGACGGGTGCGCTCCGGCCGGCGGGCCGGGCGCGGGGCGAGGCGGTGTGCGGGCACGGTGTTCTCCACGTCCGACGGTCAGGGAGGCGACGAGGGTCGGCGCCCGGTGCCGGGCGCGCGGGCCGAGGGCCGCCCGCGCGGGGCGGGGCCGTCGTCGCGTCCCACAGGAGACCGCACGTTCACCCGATCGGACCAATCCGTCTCACCCGGTGGAGCCGTCGGTGGACAGGTCGACGCCCGCCGGCGCGCCGCCGCCGACCCGGCCGGGATGCTCGCGCGCCGAGCTCGCCGGTCGGACGCCGACGTCGCCGGGTACGACCGGCGACCTCGCCGTCGGACCGGCGACCTGGCGGTCGGACCGGCGACCTCGCCGTCGGACCGGCGACGTGGCGGTCGCACCGGCGACGTGGCGATGGCGGTGACTCCGTTCGGCGGTCAACCGGCCGTCGTGCAGCAGGACGCCGGCCGGGCGCTGCACGACGGCCGGGTCGGTGGCCGGGGCGGTCGGGAGACGTGGTGTCGGGGGAGGCGCGCGGCCGTCGCCGGCGCCCGACCGCGGCCGGTCGGCGGGGGTGCCGGGGTGTCGGCGCCCGGGTCTACGGTCGCCGCATCGGTCCGGGCCGTCGCCGGAGGTGGCGCCGCCGGCCACGTCGGCCGCCAATCGTTTCAGGTCGCCCCCCGCGGCCGCGGCGCTGCGTAGGTTGCGAGGCCTCACTCGTCACGGCACTCGTCACGTCTCCAGGGGGCAGCGCATGAACAGGATCAGGACGACTCTCACGGTGGGCCTGCTGGCCGCGTCGGTGCTGGCCGTGGTGCCGGCGGCGACGGCCGCGTCCCCGGACGGCGGCCGGCACGGTCACCCGGGCGGGCCCGGCCACCACGGGCAGCGCGGCCCGTGCGACCGCGTCGACGCGCTCTTCTGCGAGGACTTCGAGGGGCAGCCGCTGGGCGGCGCGTCGAGCCTCGACTGGGGCGTCGTCACGCGGCACGGCACGCTGCAGGTGGAGCGGGCCGGCCGCACCGGCAAGGCGCTGCGCGTGCACACCGAGGACAACGGCATGGCGTTCCTGCAGGTGCACGACTTCGCGGCGCCGGGCGAGAGCTTCTGGGGACGGTTGCGGCTGAGGGTCGACGACTTCCCGACCGCGCCGGACTGGGCCCACTTCACCCTCGTCGAGGTGACGGGCACGGGCAGCACGGAGATCGTCCGGCCGCTCGGCGGGCAGTTCGCGCCGACCGTCGGGCCGGACGCGACGTTCTGGGGCGTCGGCGCGGACGGCGGACCGACCGGCGACTGGACGCGCTGGCAGGAGTCCGCGCCGACCGTCGAGGACCGGTGGCAGTGCGTCGAGTTCGAGTGGTCCGCCCCGGACGACCGCGTGTCGGTGTGGTTCGACGGCGTCGCGCAGCCTGACATGACGGTCACCGGCACGGACCACGGCGGGGCCGACACGGACTTCGTCCTGCCCGTCGCGGACACGATCAAGGTGGGCTGGCAGCTCTACCAGGGCGGGACGACGCCGGAGCGGTTCGACGTGTGGATGGACGACATCACGTTCGACACCGAGCGGGTCGGCTGCCGGTAGCCGTGGAGTGCGGCGAGGCGTCCGCAGGCGGATCCGGCCGGTGCGCAGCAGGATGACCAGGACGTCGACCCCGACCGAGAGGTGAGCACACCCATGGAGCACTGGACGATCGCGACCGTCGCCGAGCAGAGCGCGGACTTCCGCCGGGTGCTGTGGACCGGGCAGCACACGCAGCTCGTCGTCATGACCATCCCGCCGGGCGGTGAGATCGGCGAGGAGGTCCACGAGGACATCGACCAGATTCTCACGTTCGTCTCCGGGACGGGGAAGGCGATCGTCTCCGGGCGGGAGAAGAACGTCGCGCAGGGCGACCTCGTCGTCGTCCCGGCGGGCAAGAAGCACAACTTCGTCAACACGGGCGAGAACCCGCTGATCCTCTACACGGTCTACGGCCCGCCGGAGCACGCCGACGGTGCCGTGCACGCCACGAAGGAGGAGGCGGACGCCGCCGAGGAGTCCGGCGAGGACGAGCCGCCGACCGAGTGAGCACCCCCTGACGGCCCGCGGGTCCGTCGTCGTGGTCGCCGCCGACGACCACGACGACGGACTCGCCGTCGCGGCGGTGCGGAGCGGGTTCCTCGCTCAGGACCAGTCGGTCGCCAGGAAGCCGAGCGCGCCGCCGCGCGGGAGGGCGGTCAGGGGCGAGGACCGCACCGCCCCGCCCTCGGCCAGGTGGCGGCCCTGCGCCGCGAGCCGGGGGATCGCACGCCCGGGATCGCGCGGGCCGTGCCGCTCGAGCACGGAGGCCAGGGCCCGGAACAGCGCGGCCGACTGGCTCGCGTCGTGGCCCTTCTGCACGCGGATCAGCGGCACGACGGCCCGGCGCCAGCCGTTGAGGCGCTCGAGCGAGAGGTCGACGCCCGTGCGGTGCACCGTGAGGTTGACGTAGGCGCGCCGCTCCGCGACGACCGGGCGGACGGTCCACGTGCGACGCGCGGGGGTGAGCAGGCCGCTGGCCACGTCGAGGGTGCCCGCGACCTCGCCCCCCGATGCGGCGTCGAGCACCAGGAAGACGAGCGCGCCGCCACCGGCGGGGGAGTGGGGCACGCGCGGTCCTTCCGTCCGGGACCTCTCGCCGGGCCCTCCGGCGCAGAAGTTACCCGCGGCCCGCTGCCTGCTACCGCTGCGACCGTCGCGGGCGCGGCGCGGCGGCAGCGGGTCAGGATCGTCCTGCGGACCGATCCCCGAAGGTGCCGCCGGCTCCTACGGTGGGCCCATGATCGTGGCCGAGGACGTCCTGCTGCTGCTGACCGACGACGTGACCGGCAAGGCGGTCCTGGACGGCACACGGCGCGACATCGCCGTCGCGGGCGCCGTCATCGCGGAGCTCGCGACCGAGGGCCGGCTGGCGGCGCGCAGGTCGCCGGGCCTGTTCGGTCGCACGACGCTCGACGTCGTGGACCCGACGCCGCTCGGCGAGGAGGTCCTCGACGAGGCGCTGCGCCGCGCGGGGGCCCGCGGCAGCGCGTCGCCGACGGCGGTGCTCGACCGCATCCGCACGGGCCTGCGCGAGCGCCTCTACGAGCGGCTCGCCGCCCGCGGGGTGCTCCGCGCCGACCACGGCCGCGTGCTCGGCATCATCCCGACGACGTCGTGGCCCGCCGTCGACGCGTCCCACGAGGCCGCGGTGCGCCGCGGGCTGCACGAGGTGCTGGTCGTGGGACGCGCGCCGACCTCGCGCGAGGCGTCGCTGGTCGCGCTGCTGTCCGCCGTCGACGCGGTGCCGAAGGTCCTGCCGGGCACCGGCGTGCCGAACCGCGAGCTCAAGGCCCGCGCGAAGGCCGTCGCCGCGGGCGACGTCGGCGGCGAGGCGGCGCGCAAGGCGGTCGAGGCCGTGAACGCCGCGGTCGTCGCCGCCGTGGTGGCCAGCGGGGCGGCGGCCGGGGCCGCCTCCTGACGCGCCGGACCGCGCGGCCGCGTCAGCGCCGGCGCGCGGCGACCGTCGCGACGACGGGGGCGAGCACCGCGACGCCGGCGGCCACGAACGCCGCCGTGGCGACGGTCCCGTCGAGCAGCGGCCCGTTCGAGCGGCCCAGGCCGATCCACAGCAGGCCCCACCCCATCGCGAACCCGATCGGCAGCACCACGGTCGGTCGGCGGCGGCCGAACACGGCGTACGCGACCGACAGCACGGCGGCGGCCGCGAGCACGACGACGGACCACCCGGTGGCGCCGAGCCCGAGCTCGCCGACCTCGGCGGCGGCGAGGAACGCCGCGGTGTTGGCGAGCGTGGCGACGCTGACCCAGCCCGTGTACAGCCCGACGGTCACGTCGGTGACGACGGACGTGGCCCGGCCCGTGTGCGGGAGGCGGACGAGCTTGACGTACGTCGTCGCGAGCACGGCCAGCAGGGCGACGATGACGAGCACGCTGCCGCCGACCGAGTCGGCCTGCACCACCGCGATCCACAGCGCGTTGAGCAGCATCGACGCGAGCACCCACCACGCGACGGCGCGCAGCCGACGGTCCGTGGCCTGCCGCGGCAGCGCCTGGACCACGGCGAACACCGCGAGGCCGGTGTAGATGACCGACCAGACGGAGAACGCGGGGCCGTCCGGTGCGAGCGGCGTGGCCGTGGCCGACAGCGCGCCGCCGGCGGCCTCGGCGACCGGCTGGCCGCCGAACGCGCCGGAGCCGATCGCGGCGCCGACGATCGCGACGGCGGCGCCGACGAGGACCGTGACCTGACGGACCCGGTCGCGGGACGTGGCGGGGCGGCCGACGGCCGCGGTCATGGTCTCCATGTCTCCAGCGTGCCAGTGCTCAGCATGCTGAGCATCTTGAACGCCGGCGCGCGCCGCCGCCTGCCTACCCTGGGTCGATGACCGGCGGCGAGCGGGGTCCGTGGGTGCCGCCCGCGTGGGTGGCGTGGGGTGCCGTGGCGGTCGCGCTCGCGTTCGCGGCGGTGAGCCTCGTGTGGGCGCTCGGCGGCACGGTCGGCCTCGACACGCTCGGCGGGGAGATCGAGCGGCTCGGTCGTGCCCGGGACCCCGCGCTGCTCGCCGCGAACGCGGTCGCGCTGGTGCTCAAGGTGCTCGGCGGGGTGCTGGCGCTCGCGCTCGTGCAGCCGTGGGGCCGGCGGCTCCCGCGCCGGCCGCTGCTGACGCTCGGGGGGGCGGGGGCGGCGGTGCTCGTGCTCTACGGCGCGCTGCAGGTGACGTCGGTGGCTCTGGTGGCCGCGGGTGTCGTCGTGCCGGACGAGCCGGTCGGGGACCGGGTGCTCGCGTGGCGGCTGCTCCTCTGGGAGCCGGTCTTCCTGGTGTGGGGGCTGCTGCTGGCCGGCGCGACGCTGCGCGCCGCGCGGCTCAGGCCGCCCGGCGGCGCAGCAGCGCCCCGACGAGCGCGACCGCCGCGACCGTGAGCGCGCCGGTGCGCACGGCGTTCGCCCGCAGGAGGCTGTCGAGCACGTCGGCGGAGAACCCGGCCGCGTCGAGGCGGTCGTGCATCGGGATCGCCCAGAGCATGGTGACGCCGAGCGAGACGAGCCCGCCGGCGGCGACGACCGCGGCGAGCGGGCGCGGGACGTCCGTCGGACGCGTCCACGGCAGCGCCGCGGCCGCGAGGAAGCCGACGAACCCCGGCACGATGACGACCCACGGGATCGCCGCGTCGTATGCGAGGTGGTAGGCGGCGAAGTCGGCGGCGCCGACCTCGCCGAACAGGGGGTAGGAGACGGCCTGGGCCTGCCACGCGACGCCCGCGGAGTACACGGTGAGGGCGGCGGTGGCGCCGAGCGTCCAGTCGCGCCACGTCAGCGCGCGGGCGGCGGACCGGGTGGGGGCGAGCGTGCGGTGCGTCATGGTGGCCATCCCCTGCTCCATAATCGTTGGAGCCAGACTACATTCACTGTAGTTGTAGTCAAGAGAAAGCCGACGATGACCGCGAGACGCCCGTACACCAGCCCACGACGAGCCGAGCAGGCCCGCGCCACCCGCGCGGCCGTGCTCGCCGCGGCCGCCGAGCTCTTCGCCGAGCAGGGGTACGCCGCGACGAGCGTCGCCGCCGTCGCCGCGCGCGCCGGGGTGTCGACGCAGACCGTCTACAACACCGTCAGCGGCAAGCCGCAGCTGCTGAAGGCCGCCTACGACGTCGCGCTCGCGGGTGACGACGCACCCGTGCCGATGGCGGAGCGTCCCGAGGTCCGGCGCCTGTACGCCCTCACGGACGCCACCGCGTTCCTGCACGCGTACGCGGAGCTCGGTCGGCAGGTGCTCGAGCGCGTGGGCCCGCTCATGCTCCAGCTGGCGAACGGGGCGGCCGCCGGCGACGCCGACCTCGTCGAGCACGTGCGCGTCACCGACGGCGAGCGCGCGATCGGGACGCTCATGGTCGCCCGGCGCGTCGAGGAGCTCGGCGCGCTGGCGCCCGGCCTCACCGCCGAAACCGCGCGCGACCGCATCTGGACCCTCAACAGCGTCCAGGTGTGGCACCTGCTGGTCGCGGGTCGCGGCTGGTCGCACGACGAGTACGCCGCCTGGATCGGTGACGCGATGTGCGCCGCCGTGCTGGCCCGCTGACGGCGCTCCGCCTACCAGGCCGCGCGCACGTAGTCCTTGAGGAAGCAGCCGTACAGGTCCTCGCCGGCCTCGCCGCGCACGATCGGGTCGTACACCCGCGCGGCGCCGTCGACCAGGTCGAGCGGGGCGTGGAAGCCCTCCTCGGCGAGGCGCACCTTGGTGGGGTGCGGGCGCTCGTCGGTGATCCAGCCGGTGTCGACGGCGGTCATGAGGATGCCGTCGGTGAGCATCTCCGCCGCGCTCGTGCGCGTCAGCATGTTGAGCGCGGCCTTGCTCATGTTGGTGTGCGGGTGCCCCGGGCCCTTGTAGCCGCGCGCGAACACGCCCTCCATCGCGGAGACGTTGACGACGTACGTGCGGCGCGCCGGCGACGCGGCCAGCGCCGGGCGCAGGCGGCTGACGAGGATGAACGGCGCCGTCTGGTTGCACAGCTGCACCTCGAGCAGCTCCATCGGGTCGACCTGCTCCACGGTCGCGACCCAGCTGTTCGTCTCGGCGACGTCCGGGACCAGTCCGCCCGCGTCGATCGACGTCCCGGCGACGAGCCGCTCGAGGCTCGCCGCCTCCGCCGTCAGGGACTGCGCGACGAGCTCGTCCGCGGCCGCGCGCGCCGCCCGCTCGATCGCGAGCGCCGGGCTGGTCAGCTCGCTCACCGACCCGGCGAGCGCCCGCGGGTGCGCGTCGCTCGTGTGCCCGAACGTCGTGATCATCCGCGCCGCGTCGGCGGGCAGCGGCGCCGACTCCGCGTCGGCGATCCGGGTGTACGCCCCGGGGGAGCGGCGCACGGTCTGCGCGGCGTTGTTGATCAGGACGTCGAGGTGCCCCTGCGCCGCCACGTGGTCCGCGAGCGCGACCACCTGGGACGGGTCGCGCAGGTCGATGCCGACCACGTGCAGCCGGTGCAGCCAGTCCTCGGCGTCCGGCATCGCGCGGAACCGGCGGACCGCGTCCCGCGGGAACCGGGTCGTGATGGTGAGGTCCGCGCCGTCGCGCAGCAGGCGCAGCGCGATGTACATGCCGATCTTCGCGCGGCCGCCCGTGAGCAGCGCGCGCCGGCCGGTCAGGTCCGTGCGGGCGTCCCGCTTGGCGTGGTGCAGCGCCGCGCACGGGGGGCAGAGCTGGTGGTAGAACGCGTCGACGACCGTGTAGTCCTGCTTGCAGACGTAGCAGGGCCGCGCACGCAGCAGCGTGCCGGCGGTCACGCCCGTCGTCGCCGACGTCAGGGGCAGGCCGTTCGTCTCGTCGTCGATGCGCCCGGGGCTGCCCGTCGCGGTCGCGGCGACGACGGCGGCGTCGGCCGCCGCGATGATGCGCCGCTTCTCGCCGCGGCGGTGCTTCTTCGCCGCCTTGAACAGCCCGGACGCGGCGCGGCGGGCCGACGCGTGCTGCGGGTGGTCCTGCGGCAGGACGGCCACCTGGTCGACGACCCGCAGGAACGTCGCGAAGTCGGCGGGGCTCACCCCCGGCAGCTCCGGTGCCGCGCCGCTCGCGGGGGCGCGGTCGAGGGAGTCGTCGGCGGGGGCGACCGACGTGGTGGTGTGCGCGCTCATGCGCCGTCCGTCCTGCGTGGGGGAGGGCCGGCGCGATCGCGGGCCCGGAGGATCGTACGCGGCGGCACCGGGGACGGTCCTGACCCGTGCGCACTGCCCGTGCCCGCTCGTCCGTGGCCGTGATGGAACCGTGACCACGGCCACCCGTACGGGTGAGGCCGGACCGGTACGGTTTCCCCCGTTTCACCGCTCGGCGTGCCTTGCTGCCGTCGCGCCCGCCGCCCCCTCGACCTGCGAAGGCCCATCCCGTGGACGACGACGCCCTCCTCCTGCCCTCCCCGCGGCCCGGCCGGCCGACCGGGCTCCCCCGACCTCGACGCCGGGCCGCCCGCGCCGGTGCCGTGGCCCTCCTCGCGGCGGCGCTGACGTGGCCCGGAGCCGGCGCGCACGCCCTGCCCGCGCCGGCGGCGCCGGCCGCCGTGCTCACCCAGGCCGTCGACCCCGCGCCCACGGGAGCGCTGTCCGGTCGCGTCACCGACGGCAGCGGTGCGCCGGTCGAGGGCGTCCGCGTCGTCGTCCTCAGCAGCGGCAACCCGATCATCGAGACGGCGACGGACGGCACGTGGCGCGCGGAGGGCCTCGAGGAAGGGCCGCACGTCGTGCGCTTCGTCCGGACCGCCCCGGACGGCGTGCGCTCCTCGCTGTACTGGGACGGCAGCCCGTACGGCACGCACGCCTTCACCTTCCTCCCGCCGCTCGCCGCGGGCGAGGACCGCGGCGGTCTCGACGTGGCCTTCGTCGACAACGCCACGAGCGGGACGGTGACCGCCGGCGGCGAGCCCGTCGCCGGCGCGACCGTCGGCTTCTACCGGCGGGCGTCCGACCGCAACCCGGCGACGACCGTCACGACGGCGGCCGACGGCACGTGGACCGCGCGGTGGCTGCGCCCCGACTCGTACGCGGTCAAGGTGACGCCGCCGGAGGGCTCGGGCCTCGCGCCCGGCTGGTGGAACCGCACCGGGGACAGCGTCGGCACGCTCCCCCTCGAGGGCGCGACGCCGCGCACCCTCACCGGGATCGACGTGGAGCTGGCCGCGGAGGCGCGCCTGACGGGGCGCGTGGTGGACGAGGCCGGGCAGCCCGTGGCGGGCGTCCGGGTGGCGGCGTGGGCGGACCGGGCGCGGCCCGCGGTGGCGGGGTACGCCACGACGGGAACGGACGGGACGTACACGTTCGGCGGCCTGGACGCGGCGTCGTACACCGTGCAGGTCGCGCCGCAGCGCGGCGCGGCGGATGCGGCCTGGACGGTCGAGAGCTTCCTCGGGGGTGCGCTGACGGCCGGTGCCGCCGTGTGGACGCCGGTCGCCGCGCAGGAGGACGTGGCGGTGGCCGACCTCGTGCTGCGGCTGGGCGGGACGATCTCGGGCGAGGTCGTGGGCGCGCCCGGCTGGGACGGCCCCGGCATCTCCGTGGAGGTGCTGGCCGCCGACGGGTCGGTCGTCGCCACCGTGCCGGCGCTCGAGAACGCTGACGCCGCCGACTTCGCCACGCCCGTCCTGCCGGCCGGCGTGTACCGGGTCCGTGCGGCGATGCCGGGCGACGGCCACTGGTGGCTCGGCGGCACGAGCGCCGGGACGGCGCGCGCGGTGGAGGTGGGCCCTCGTGCCGCCGTCGCCGTCGAGCTCGAGCTCTCGGACGAGTTCGCGGGGGTGCCGCCGGCCCCGACGGAGGCGCTGACGGACGCCAACCGCGGTGGTCTGTCGGTGGCCGGCCCGGTGGTCGCGGGCGACGAGGCCACCCTCGTCGGCCTCGGGGACGGAGGTCTGGGGTACGTCTGGCTCGCCCCGTCGCTCCAGGGGCTCGGGTACGGGCGCGCGGCGGCCGACGGGACGCTGCAGGTCGTCGTCCCGGCCGGGACGGCGGCGGGCGCGTACCGCCTCGTCGTCACGACGCCCGGTGGGTTCGTCCTGGGGTGGGCCGACCTGACGGTGACGGCGGCCGCCGCGCCGGCGCCGGGCGCCGTGCCCGGGGCTCCGGCCCCCGCCGCCACGCCCGCGACGACGACCACGCCGGCCGCCGCCGTCCGCGACGCCCGCACGGGCGCCGACGGCCGTCGCTCGGGTGCGCTCGCCGCCACCGGCGCGGACGTCGCGTGGCTCGTCGGTGGTGCGGCCGCCGCGCTGCTCCTCGGTGCGGGTCTCGTCGTGCTGCGACGACGTCGCTCGGCGTAGCACCGTTGCGGGGGTCACGGCGGGGCACCTCGTGCCGGTCGTGACCCCCGCCGACCTGCCCGCCTGGCCGCTCCGGGGAGCAGGGACCGGCGGGCGTGCGGCGGCGGGAGACGCCGGTCGCGGGCGCTGCCCCGGTCGGAACGCCCGGAGACGGGCGTCGCGCGCGCGTAGGTTGCCCCTGTGAGCCGCACCCGGACCGCCCTCGTCCTCGTCACCGCCGCCCCGGTGCTCGTGCTGGCGGCGTGCGCGGGCCTCGGGGCCGGGGCGTCGTCCACGGAGCCCGCGGACCGCGCCGCGCTCGCGGCCCGCGCCGAGCCGGCCGGGATCGCGCCCGAGCTGGTGCGCGTCACCGAGCTCGACGGGTTCGCGCTCGCGACGCAGTCGGTGGGGGTCTCGGGCGGGGACGGCATGGCGGCCGCGTACACGCGCACCGACGGCGACACCCTCGGCACGGTGCTGCTCCGGGCGGACCGGTACGCCGACCCGACCGCCGTCCCGTGCGACGAGCTGACCGGCTCGCCCGACGAGGTCCTGCGGTGCTCCGTCCTGCACGACGACGTGCACGTCGTGCTCGAGGGCGAGGGCGTCGACCCCGCGACGCTGCGCGCGGCCGCCGCCGCGGTCCGGGTACCGCGCGCGGGCGAGCTCGACCACCTGTTCGGCGACGTCCCCGTGGTCGGGCCCCCGGTGGAGCGCGGCGACCTGCCGCCGCACGGCGACGGCGCCCCGGTCGACCCGCCGGCGGTCGGCGGCTGAGGCGGAGGCGCGCCCACCCGGCGCGCACCTCCACCCTTCGATGCAACCGCGCACGTCCCACCCTCCGCACGGCGCGGGGGGAGGTCCCCGGTTCCTAGCGTCGAGTCACGTCACACCGACTCCGACGAAAGGGAACTCCGATGAGCGTCCTCCCTGCTCAGGCAGCCGCACCCCCGCGGAACGGCGGCGTGCTGGGCGTCGTCCGCCGCCGTCCGATCCTGTCGTTCTTCGTGCTCGCGCTCGCCGCGAGCTGGCTCGCGTGGATCCCGTACATCCTGTCGCTGCACGGCCTCGGCCTGTGGGACTTCCGCTTCCCCGGCGACCCGGGCGGGCAGATGCTCGGCATGCTCCCCGGTGCGTACCTCGGCCCCATCGGCGCCGCCCTCTTCGTCACCGCGGTGACCGACGGGCGCGCGGGGCTGCGCGCGTGGGCGCGCCGCCTGTGGCGGTGGCGGGTGAGCTGGCGCTGGTACGTCGGCATCCTCGCCGGCGTGCCCCTCGCGATGGTGGTGTCCGGGCTGGTGTTCTCCGGCGGCGAGGCGTACCTGCCGTCCACGGCGGTGCTCGCGGCGCTCGTGCCCGGGCTCCTCATGCAGATGGTCACCACGGGTCTGGCCGAGGAGCCGGGCTGGCGGGACTTCGCGCTGCCCCGCGTGCAGCGCCGGATCGGCGCGCTCGGCGCGGCCGTCCTCGTCGGGGTGCTGTGGGGCGTCTGGCACCTGCCGCTGTTCCTCACGGTCTGGGGCGGCTTCCCCGAGGTGCCGTGGTTCCGGCCGCTGACGTTCGTCGCGTTCTGCGTCGTCTTCAGCGTCGTGATGACGTGGGTGTTCAACCGCACCGGGCAGAGCCTGCCGATGTCGATGCTGCTGCACGTCAGCATCAACAACGTCGCGTCCGTCGCGTGGGCCGACGCCTTCCCCGGCATGGGGCGCGACACGTTCCAGAACGTGCTGCTGCTGGCGGCCGGCGTCGGTGCGGTCGTCGTGCTCGTCCGCAGCCGCGGCGACCTCGGGTACCGGCCGGAGCGCACCTCCGACGTGCACGGTCACGAGCCGTCGTCCGTCGGCGCCGCGACCGCCCTCCCGCGCGAGGCGGCGCGTCTATCGTGACCACGGTGATCGAGCGCCTCGCTCAGCACCGCCGCCGGCCGACGGACGTCGTGCCGGCGGCGTGCTGGCTGCTGTCCGTCGCGCTGCTCGCGGCGTCCGTGCTGGCCCGCGGCGCGGACCCGACGGCCGCGGTCGGCGCGCCGGGGTTCGGGACCCCCGCGTGGTGGTGGGCCGTGGCGGTGCTGGCGCTGCAGGCCGGAGCGCTCGCCGTGTGGCGTGCGCGGCCGCGCGCCGCGGTCGTCGCCACCGCGGCGGCGCTGCCCGCGCTGCTCGTGCTCGGCGGGGCGGTCGGGGCCGGGCTCATGGCGGTGCTCGTCGCGACGTACCGGGCCGTGCTCGCGCGTCCCGCCCGCCGCCTCACACCCACGCTGCTGGCGGCCGGCGCGCTGGTCGCCGTGGGCGTCGCGGCCGCCGAGACGCGGATCGGCACCGCGGCGTGGCCGGCCGCCGTCGCCGGCCTGCTCCAGGCGCTCGGGGCCGTGGGCCTGCCGCTCGCGCTCGGGAGCGCCGTCGGGTCCCGCCGGGACGCCGTGGCGGCCCTGGCCCGCACGGTCGAGGCGCAGGGGCGCGCCCGGGACGCCCTCGTGCAGGTCGCCGTCGAGCGGGAGCGCACCGCGATGGCGCGCGAGCTGCACGACATCGCGGCGCACCACCTGTCCGGCATCGCGGTGATGACGGCGGCGATCGGCCGGCAGATCGACGTCGACCCGGACGGCGCCAAGCGGGCCGTCGCGCAGGTGCGGGAGCAGAGCACCGCGATGCTGCGCGACCTGCGGCACCTGGTCGTGCTGCTGCGCGACGTCGACTCCCCGTCCGACCCGGCCGCCCCCGTGCGGATGGAGACGCTCGCCGGCGTCGCGGACCTCGCCGCGCGGGCGCGGGAGGCGGGGCTGGACGTCACGCTCGACACCGCCGGGCCGGTCGCGGAGCTCGCCGCGTCGGGAGCGGTCGGCCCCCTCGCGCAGCTCGCGGCGTACCGCGTGGTGCAGGAGGCGCTGGCCAACGCCGCCCGGCACGCGCCCGGCGCGCCCTGCACGGTCCGCCTGGACGCGCGTGCGCAGGGGCGGCTCGAGGTCGTCGTCCGCAACGACGCGCCCGCACCCGACGGCACCGTCGTCGACCACGACCACGACCACGACCACGACCACGACCCCGGCTACGGCCTCGTCGGCATGCGCGAGCGTGCCGAGCTGACCGGCGCCACCCTCCGGTACGGGCCGACGGACGACGGCGGCTGGCAGGTCACGCTGTCCGTCCCCACCACACCCACGACGACCGAGGAGCAGCACCGATGAGCGACGCCGACCCCGCCGCGCGCCCCGTGCGCGTCCTCGTCGCGGACGACCAGCCGCTCGTGCGCGCCGGCCTGTCCACCATGCTCGCGACCGAGCCGGGCGTCGAGGTCGTCGGCGAGGCCGCGGACGGCACCACCGCCGTCGAGCTCGCGCGCGCCCTGCGCCCCGACGTCGTCTGCATGGACATCCGCATGCCCGGCACGGACGGCATCACCGCGACCCGCGCGCTCTGCGGCCCGGACGTCGCCGACCCGATCCCGGTGCTCGTGCTGACGACCTTCGACGTCGACGAGTACCTCTTCGGTGCGCTCGAGGCGGGCGCGTCCGGGTTCCTGCTCAAGGACGCCGAGCCGGCCACGCTCGTCGAGGCGGTGCGGTCGGTGGCCGCGGGGCACGGCATGCTCGCGAACGCCCTGACCCGGCGCGTCCTGCGGGAGGTGGTCACGCGCCGCCGGACGCTGCCCGTCACCGCCGCGCGCGCCAGCGAGCTGCTGACCCCGCGCGAGCTCGACATCGTCCTGCTGCTCGCGCAGGGCATGTCCAACGAGGACATCGCCCGCGAGCTGTACCTCGAGGTGTCGACGGTGAAGTCGCACCTGGCGCGGGTCATGCCGAAGCTCGGCGTGCGCTCGCGGCTGCAGGCCGTCGTGTGGGCGTACCAGAACGGGATCGTCGACGTCGGGCGCTGAGCGGTCGCGCCCACCCGCACCGGCAGCCGCACCGGCGGACGCCGACGGGCGCGGCGCCGGCCCCGCCGCCGCGGCGCCTCCTACGCTGGTCCGGTGGCCACCGGGATCCGTCGTCAGCGCGCCGCACGCCGGCGTGCGCGGCGGCTGGGGCGGGTCGAGAACGACCTGACCGACCGGGAGTGGGCGGCGCTGGTCGACGCCTGGGGCGGCTGCGCCTACTGCGGCGCCGCCGACCGCGCCCTGCAGCGCGACTGCGTCCTCCCGATCTCGCGCGGCGGGCGCTACACCGTCGACAACGTGGTGCCGGCGTGCGCGTCGTGCAACGCGAGCAAGTGCAACACCGAGGTCACCGCGTGGCTGCGGCGCAAGCGTCTCGACGAGCGGGCGTTCCTGCTGCGGCACGCGACGGTCCGCGCCGGGCTGCGCGACGACCCGGCGGACGGGGCACCCGTCGGCGCGGCGGACGAGGCGCCGGTCGTCCCGGCGTCCTGACCGGACCGGTCCGGAACGGTCGGGCGCCGGCGCGTGCCGCGGGACCAGGGTGGTCGGCAGGAGGGAGCACCGTGATCGCCTGGCTCAACCGGATCGTGGACGTCGTCGAGGAGGACCTCGCGCAGGAGCTCGACGTCGCCGGCCTCGCCGCGAGGTCGGGCACCACCGAGCACCACCTGCGCCGGATGTTCTCGTCGCTGGCGGGCATGCCGCTGTCGGAGTACGTGCGCCGTCGGCGCATGACCCTCGCCGCGGCGGACGTCGTCGCCGGCGGGGACCTGCTCGGCGTCGCGGTGCGCCACGGGTACGGCTCGGCCGAGGCCTTCGGGCGGGCGTTCCGGGCGGTGCACGGCGTCAGCCCGGGGCAGGCCCGGCGTGACGGCGGCCCCCTCCGCACCCAGCCCCGCCTCAGGTTCCGCCTGACCGTCGAAGGAGCATCACCCATGGACGTCCGCCTCGTCTCCCGGCCCGCCTTCCGCCTCGTGGGCCGCGCCGCCCGCGTCCCCCTCGTCCACCACGGGGTCAACCCCGCGATCCAGCAGCACGTCGCGGCGCTCGACCCGCAGGAGCACGTGCGGCTGCGCGCCCTCGGCGACACGGAGCCGCGCGGCCTGCTCGCCGTCAGCACCGACCTCGACCCGGACCGCCGCGAGGGGAGCGAGCTCACCTACCTGCACGGCGTGGCGGTCACGGACGACGCCGAGGTGCCCGAGGACCTCGACGTCGTCGCCGTCGACGCCGGCTCGTGGGCCGTCTTCCGCGCCGCGGGCGCCTACCCGGACGCCCTCCAGGCGGTGTGGGCCGCGACGGCGACCGAGTGGTTCCCGTCGAACCCGTGGCGGCTGCGGCCCGGCCCGGAGGTGGTCGCGGTGCTCGACCGCGCCGACGACTTCAGCACCGCCACGGTCGAGCTCTGGCTGCCGGTCGAGGGCGCCTGACCGCCGGGGCGCCGCATTCACCCCGTGGCCTCCTTGCCCGCGACGTGCCGGGACCCATAAGACGGACGAACCGGACACCGCGACCGACGTGGTGCCGGACGTCCACGGGGGGTTCCCACATGACCGCACGACTCCGTCCCGCGCTCGGCGCGGGGGTCCTCGCCGCGGCGCTCGCGCTGTCGACGACGCCCGCCCACGCCGAGCCGCGCGGGCCCGCCGGCTGGACCCCGGTCGAGCTCGGCACGCTCGGCGGCGCCCGCACGACGCCCACGGCCGTCAACGACCGGGGCCAGGTCGTCGGCACGTCCGAGACGGCCGACGGCCGGTGGCACGCCTTCCTGTGGGACCGGGGCGTCATGACCGACCTGACGCCCGACGCGCAGTCCGGCACTGCCACCGACATCTCGACCAAGGGGCACGTGACCGGCTACGTGCAGCCCGCGCCGGGGGAGGCGTCCGACGCGTTCCTGTGGCGGGGCGGCACCACGACGGTCCTCGCGGAGGACGGCCACGGGCTGGCGGTGAACGAGCGCGGTCAGGTCGGCGGCTCGGTCGCGCAGCCGGCGACGTGGTCGGACAACCCGTTCGTCTGGACGGCGGGCACCCGCACCGACCTGACCCCGCCGCCGTTCCCCGACGCGCGCACCAGCGCGTCGCTCCTCGACCTCAACGACCGCGGCGAGGTGCTCGCGGCGAGCGAGTACACCGACGACTCCGACCTCGGCTACGTCTGGTCGCGCGGCCGGTTCACGGAGCTGCGGGACGCGGACGCGCGGCTGCGCGGCGTCGACCTCAACGACCGCGGGCACGTCGCCGGGTCCGTGGGCCGGACGGGCTGGTTCCGCGAGGCGGCGCTCTGGCGGGACGGCGCGATCCGGCGCCTGGGCGTGCTTCCGGGGCACGAGACGTCCCTCGCCCTCGCGCTCAACGACGCGGGCCTCGTGGTCGGCGTCAGCGCGCCGGCGCCCGGTCAGCGCGGCACGGGCGTCGTCTGGCGGGACGGCGTGCCCGTGCCGCTCGGCGTGGTCGGGGAGGGCTGGAGCCTGGCGAGCGACGTCAACGAGCGCGGCCAGGTCGCCGGCCAGCTGGGCGCGACGACGGCCGACGGGGCCGAGGTCGCGCAGCCGTTCGTGTGGCAGGACGGGCGGCTCGTGCCGCTCGGCGCGCCCACCGAGGACGACGTCACGGTCGCCGACCTCAGCGAGAAGGGGCACGTCCTGACCGTCACGGGCGACGTCCTCGCGGAGCGCGGCGTGCTCTGGGTGCCGGCCGCGCCGCGGTCCTGACGGACCGGGCCCGGACGCGGGTG